>JAGWAE010000029.1 GCA_018302135.1 Candidatus Woesearchaeota archaeon | reverse complement strand
ACTCCATGCAATCCTCCGGAAACCTGGTAGGTTTTATGGTCAAACTTGCCTCCTGCATGAAGGATGGTTAATACAACTTCTACAGCTGATTTTTTTTCTGTTGGATGAATATCAACAGGAATCCCTCTTCCATTATCAATAACTGTTACTGAATTGTCTTTATGGACATGGACAATAATATGATTGCAATGGCCTGTCATTGCCTCGTCTATTGAATTGTCGAGGACTTCATAAACCATATGATGAAGCCCTCTTGTTCCTGTGTCTCCTATGTACATAGAAGGTCTTTTTCTAACCGCTTGTAGGCCTTCTAGCACTTTAATCTGACTTGCATTGTATTCACTATTTTTTGTAGGTTCCATTTTAAAAAATTTTGAGTAAAACTAGAAGAAATAATTGCATCTAATATATAAATGTTTCTGCTCAAATTTGGCCGTTTTAAGGCTTGTAGTGGCAAAATTTGAAATTCTTGTTTTTATTTATAAATAACCTACATTTTATAAAGTAATGCTAGTGTGTTTTCTGTATTACTATGGTATTTACAAGGAATTTATTGGAAATTTTGAACGGGAAAGATGCGGTCTTATTTGATACTAATATATATTGTGGAAGACCAATGAATATGAGTTACATTGATCGTACTAGGTCACCAGAGTTTTATCTTAGTCTAATTGGATTTTATGAAAAAATTGAGGAATTACATAATCAATTTGGAAATATTTATTTTCCAAAATTAATAGCTCGAGAATTTTTAGATAATGGAAGATATCCTTATAAAAGGTTGATTAAAAGCACAGTAATTCAAAATGGAAAAATAGAAAGAGATAACCTAAAAAATAGAGAAAAGGCAAACCAGAAAGCTAGAAAATTTTTAAGAAGTTTAGAAGAAGAGGGTAAAATTTTGGATTTTGATTCTGAAAAAGATACAACCTATCAATATTTAAAATCCTTAATGGGTGATCTTCCTTTGAAGCATGAAATTAGTCTCACTGATTTAGACTTTCTTTTAAGTGGAGCTGCACTTGCTAGTGATGGTCTGGATGTAACTTTGTTATCTAACGATTTTGGGATAGTTCGTGCATGGAATACTTTGATTTGTAGAACAGGTATACCTCCAGAAAGGCTAGAATTTTATATTATGCTTAATAATAAATCGTTTAAGCAGATGAAAGTAAAAAAATAGATAATAATTTAAAATTGAGATTATTAATATTTATATGATAATATTAGATAGTGATTTTTTGGTTAATGCAGTTAAGTATAAAATAGATGTTATTGAGAAGATTAAAGAAGAATATCCTGAGCTAAAAATAGCTGTTGTTGATAAAACTTTAGATGAATTAAAAAGAATTGATATTTTAGATTCTAAACTTGCTTTGAAATTGATTGAGATAAAAAAAATTGAGGTTATAAAGACTAATAAAGATAAAATTGCTGATGATTTAATTTTTGATATTGTTAAAGAAAAAGATATTGTTGCAACGCAAGATAAAGAATTTAAAAGAAGATTAAAAGAAAAGAATATCAAAGTTATAACGATAAAACAAAAAAAATATATTGAGATTTAGAATAAACTTGTAAATAATGCTAGTAAACCATGAATTATTGCAAATACAAAAGCTATTTTTCCCCAGAGTTTATGTTTTTTTAGGCCAAACTTTATTTTTGTCATTCTCATTCCAAAGAAACCAGTTATCATGAAAAATAATAATGCTAAAATTCCTGTCCAAAATATAATATTCTTTCCTAAAATGTTATAATATGCTATGCTTTCAAGAATTTTTGATCACCTTTATTTAGGTTTTAAACTAGTTAGTATTTAAATTTTGCTGAAACGATAAATTTATAAATGAATGGCTTAGCGATAAATTCTTGAAAAATGTCTAGTTTAACTGATGTAGTAAGGAGTCATGATCTAACATTGTTGGATACTTGTGCAATCTGTGGGCACATAGACGAAAGGACAGATGATAGAGTGACTAAAATTATGGATTACCAAAGATCTATGAAGCTTATAACCAGAATAAGTGATTTAGTTGAGTCTGGTGCCCCTTTGTATACTAGTGAGGGAGTTATTGATGAAATAACTAATTATAGGGTTAATTCTGGTGAAATCAGTCTTTCATATGTGGTTGGAGATAGCTTAACTAGAAAAAAAATTTTAGCTGCTAGGGAATATGGGGTTGCTTTAAAAAGATTAAAGTTGAAATTTATAGACTTTAATAGAGTTCTATCCTTGAAAGATAGAGATGAATCATACTTGCCAAGATTATCTAAGGCTATACGAGAAAAATATAGGGGGAACATGAGTGATGTTGACGCTAACTTATTATATCTTGCTACTTTGAATGCAATAGAAGGAAGTTCTGTGGCTTTATTGACTAGAGATAAATCAATACAACGTGCCTGGATTCTATTAACATCTTATTTTTGTGAACTTGCTGTAGATAATAAATTGGATTTTTATTGGGCAGATACTACAGAATCATTTCTAATAACAAAGGAAAGGTTTAAAAAGAGTTGAAATTCACAAAAAGTAATAAAATGTTCTATGAATTAACAGTACAAGATCATGTAAGAGTACCACCTAACAAATTTGGTGAAAATGTTGAAGAATCTGTTATAAACAGTTTAAATCAGATATATGAAGGTTACGTGTCTGAAGAACTTGGATTTGTAATAGGTATTTCATCTGTTGATGAAATTGGTGAAGGTGTTATTATTCCTGGCGATGGTGCTGCTTATTATGTAACAACATTTAAATTGTATGTGTTTAGACCAGAAATGCAAGAAGTTTTATTGGGTAAGATATCTGATATAACTGATTTTGGTGCATTCATTGAAATAGGCCCAGTTGATGGAATGATACATGTTTCTCAAACAATGGATGATTTTGTTTCATTGAGCAAAGAGAATGTTTTAACTGGAAAAGAATCTAAAAAAGTTTTGAAAATTAATGATATTTGTAGAGCAAGAATCGTTGCTATAAGTTTTAAAGAATCTGCAAATCCAAAAATTGGAGTTACAATGAGACAAGCATGGCTTGGTAACTTAAAATGGATTGAAGATGAAGTAAAAAAATCAAAGAAAGGAAAAAAAGATGAGTAGTAAAAAAGCTTGCAAAAAATGCAAAATATTGGTCGATGGTAATGTTTGTCCAATTTGCAAAGGAAATCAGTTTGTTGATAATTGGAAAGGAAAGATTTACATAATCAATGCTGAACATTCAGAGATCGCAAAAAAAATAGGTATAACAATTAAAGGAGAGTATGCTATAAAAGTATAAAATGGAAATCATATCACAAATTAAATCAAAATTATTGCCTAGGACGGATGTAGTGGCAAAAATAGTACATATCGAAGGAGTTACTCCTTCTGAAGATAATGTTAAAGAAAAAATAAGCAAGCATTTTAAATGCGATAAAGAATTAATAAATATTGAACATATATACACTAGTTATGGTCTTGGGGTTTCCAAAGTTGTATTTTATGTGTATGATGATAAAAAACAAATGGAAAAAATAGTTACAAAAAGTAGGAAACAGAGAGATACTGAGAAGAAAGCATTGGAAGAAGCAAAAAAGGCTAGTGCACCAGTTGAAGAGGCTAGTTAAAAATGGCAAGAAAAAAAGTAAAAAATAAAGTATCGAGTAAAAAAGGAACTAAATTATTCCTAGCTGAACATAAAGATAGGATATATTGCGGAAAGTGTCATTATACTGAGTTTAAATCTAGAAAGTAAGTTTATTTTTTAGTTATTTATTGTTTATCTTGATAGATTTATATCTTTAAAAGTCATGTAACTATCGGTAAGTTGTGAAAACCGAAAGATTTATAAACATTTGTATAATTACTTTTTAATATCACCTCTTTTTCCCCAGGCAAGTCTACTACAGCACTTCGGTGTTGTCTCTTTTTCGAAAGAAAGGCTTGCCTAGGGTTTTACTCCTCGTATTAGAACTATATCAATTTGTTAGATTTAATGACTTTTCTATTGCTTCAAGAACTTCTGGATATTTAGCAATGTTTAACATTTCGTTATGTAATAATTTTATATATTCACATTTTCCATTTATTATTATGTTTTCTGCGTCTTCTAAACGGGCATTTTTTTCTAAAACTATTCCATCGCTTTTTTCTCCATCGGTTGTACAGTTGGTTCCAATTATATTGTAAATTTTAACATTTGGTTTTTGACCGTTTAATTTATTCATGAATAAGCTTGTTGATTCCATATCTTTACATTCTAAATCTTCACCAAATAGTTTACATCCTTGGATTATTGTTCCTTGTATACCTTTATTTGGAGTTCCAATTAAAATTAATTTATCTACACTTTCGTTACCAAATATTTGTGCATATCTTCTTGCTACTAAACCACCCATACTATGAGCTATTATTATTACTTTAGGTCTACCTGTGTTAAACTTCACATTGTTTATGATATCATTTAATCTAATCGCATAAGTATCTATATTTTCACTTTTAGTTTGTAATATTTGGTAATCATCTTCTATTTTGTAAACATCAAAATAATAACTACCTCTTATTGTTATGGGGACATTCGTTAAACCTAGTCTACCGTAATCTTTTTGTTCAGATGAAACTGATATTACTCCTGCAGTGAGATATCCTTTTTCAGTCAATTTCTTTTCTATTGTTCTGAATGTATCTAAACTGTAATCTGCTGGGATATCTTGACTAAAATCATGGCCATTTAGGAAAATAACTGGATATTTTGTTGGATCATTTCTACATTCGTTATTAGTACAACAATCAGTATAATTACCATAGAACCCACATTTTAAGTTTGGAGTTTCAAATAAAATGTTTAATCTTACTGTGTTGTTTAATAATATAGAATTATACTTGTTATTACAGGTAATATTATTTTTTGTTAATTCATTTATTAATGCAGGCGTTAAATTATATTGGTTATACTCGTTAGTTTGTATTGGATCGTTTATTTTTATTATTTCTAATAATAACTCAGAATTAATCGTTTCATTAAGCAAACTTTCCAAATATGGTTTTTTTACTTGATTTTTCAAATTTGCTAATTTATTTATTATGTCAAGAGTAAAAGTATTAGTTATATTATAATCTTGAGCCAAATAATTCTCGTTGTTTTGTGATTTTATTTGAGTGTATATTGTAGATATTCCATCTATTTTATTACAGCTTTCTGTTATACTTAGTTGATTATTGTTTGCTAATTCTTGAATTGTGGTGTGGGGATAACAATTGTTTGATAGCTGACATAATGTATCATATTCTACAAAAACATTGAATTCGTTTTGCAATATTTCTTTCTTTTTTTGTTCGTTTATGAAT
>JAGWAE010000028.1 GCA_018302135.1 Candidatus Woesearchaeota archaeon | reverse complement strand
CCCTTTCGGGTCAAGCTTTCCAGGCTTGTGCGATACCAGGTTACGCGATCGCGGCTTAGAATTTGACTTATTTAGACAATTTATAAAGTTTCCTTTAGTTCTATATTTGTCGTTCTGAAACTTTATAAATTATTTTTTTATTAGTAATTTTATGATTGGTTTAAATCTGTTAGCAAAAATAGATTACACCTTGGTTGAGGGAGTATGACTTCATACAGCGTAGACATATATATCGAATGAACCTTATATTTAATGTAATATAATTGAGAAAAAAATGAACAAACGATCTTTAGTGGGACTATGTGCGGAATAGCTGCATATATTGGACAGAAAGAAGCTGCTCCGATAATTTTGGATTTTATAAAAAAATTAGAATATCGTGGGTATGACTCTTGTGGTATTGCAACTCTTAATGGCAGTTTAACTTATAAAAAAGGAACTGGTAAAATAGATGATGTTGATCAAAAAATTAATTTTTTAAATCTAAAAGGTAATATTGGAATAGGGCATACAAGGTGGGCAACTCATGGAGAACCAAGTGATAAGAATGCTCATCCTCATTTTAGTTGTGAGGGCAATATTGCCATTGTTCATAATGGTATTATTGAGAATTCTGAAGAATTAAAAAAAATTCTAATCAAGGGAGGACATGAATTTAGAAGTGAAACTGATACTGAAGTCGTTGTGCATTTAATTGAAGATTTGATTAATGAAGGAAATACTATGGAAGAAGCTTTTGCTAAAACTTTAAAATTAATTCAAGGAGCTTTTGCTATTGTTGCTATGAACAAAAATGAACCTAATAGATTATACGTAGTAAAACAGAGTAGTCCTTTAGTTTTAGGAGTTGGAGATAATGAAATATTTGTTGCTTCTGATGTTTTACCAATACAACTCCATACAAATAAAGTAGTTTATTTACAGGATGGGGATTTTGCAGTTGTAACAAATAATGATTATAAAATAAAGAATTTGTCTGAAATCAAAGTCAATAGAGAAATTACTATTTTAAGTGAAAATTTGGAAGAAATTTCTAAAGGAGATTTTGAACATTTTATGTTGAAAGAAATTTATGAGCAGCCAGAGAGTATTAAACGAGCCTTCAAAGGCAGAATTGATAAAGATAATGCTAAGTTTGGTGGGCTAAATCTTAATATTGATGATATTAAAAAAATTAAAAGAGTTGTTTTAACTGGTTGTGGAACCTCATGGCATGCATGTTTAATTGGTGGTTATTACATCGAGGAAATCTCTAAAATAGCTGCACAAGTTGAATACGCCTCCGAGTTTAGATATAAAAATCCGGTTTTGGGAAAGGATGATTTGTTGATTGTTCTTTCTCAAAGCGGAGAAACTGCAGATAGTATAGCAGCTATACAAGAAGCTAAGGAAAAAGGTGTAAAAACTATTGGTTTAGTTAATGTTGTTGGATCTCCGATTGCAAGAATGGTTGATGGTGGAATTTATTTGCACGCTGGACATGAAATTGGAGTTGCTAGTACTAAAACATTTACTTCACATTTAACTGCATTATATTTACTTAGTATATATTTAGGAAGAATTAATGGGAATTTAAGTAAGGAAAAAGCTAAAGAAATGTTAAACGATTTGGAAAATTTGCCCGATAAAATAAAAGAAACTTTTAATTCGGTTGAAGAAATAAAGAAAATTGCTAATAAATATTTTAAATCTAAAAATGCTTTATATCTAGGTAGACATTATAATTTTCCAGTTGCTTTGGAAGGTGCTTTAAAATTAAAAGAGATCTCATATATTCATGCTGAAGGTTATCCTGCTGCTGAAATGAAGCATGGTCCTATTGCTTTAATTGATGAAAATATGCCTGTTATTGTAATAGCACCAGAAGATAGATTATATTCTAAAGTAATGAGTAACATTCAAGAGGTTAAAAGTAGAAAGGGAAAAGTTATAGTTGTAACAACTGATGAGAGTAAAAATGGTTTTGATGAAATAATTAAAATTCCGAAGGTTTCTGAATTCTTAATGCCTATAATTTCTGTTGTTCCGGTGCAACTACTTGCCTATTATATTGCTAAAGAAAGAAATTGTGATATTGACAAACCTAGAAATCTAGCTAAGTCAGTTACAGTAGAATGAATAGTTTTTTATATTAGTATATACTGGATATTATTATGATATTTGGACTTATATCTAATATTGTATTTTTTAATAGTGAGTCCAATATTAAATGTTGCTAAAAACATCGCAAGACTATTAATTCTTGAATCTTTTTTTGTTGGTTTTTTGCGATGTTTTTCTTAAGGTTCAAGAATAGTAGTCCAATCTAGGGGGTGGATTGCTATGCGAACGGAAATGAACTGTAGTTTATGTGGGTATGAACTAACCAGTCCTGCCTGCATAGGCTGCCTAAAAAAACAGATACTTGCTTTTGTTAAGGGGAGAGCAAGTATGAAAGAAGATGTAGAAATATCTATGAGTTTATTTAAACATTTTAATAATAACAACTCATCTTGTATCACTTGTAAATCTAATGTAGCTATTTGTAGTTTCTGTGTTTATAGTGAAATTTATAGATTGCTTAAGAAAAAAAATAAAGAGTTAGCTGAAGAATTTGGAAGTTTATTTCAATGCACAGAAGAAATACAGGATTTTTTAGATCACTATTGACTTTTTTCTTTTTTATTCTAACATTTCGATTTCGATGTTCACACCTTCTGGTATTTGAACTCTCATAACTAATCTTAGTGCCCTTTCATCTACACCCAGATCAATTAATCTTTTGTGAACTCTCATAGAATATCGGTCCCAATTTGCTTTACCTTCACCACTAGTATTTTTTCTTGTTGTCAATTTCATATGTTTTGTTGGTAAAGTTATTGGACCATGAATAACTGTTTTAGTTTTTTCAGCAATATCTGTTATAGAATTACATATCTGATTTAAGGAATCTATATTCACTGATGCCAACGTTATTCTTGCTTTTTGCATTTTAATTATCGGGTAAATCGTATATTTATAAAGTTATCGAAAGTAAAAAATAAAAAATAAGGCTTAAGCCTTTTTAACTAAATCTATGCACATACCAGCTGCAACTGTTGAACCTGCGTCCCTAATTGCAAATCTTGACATATGAGGTATTACAGAATTTTTTTCTATAACTAATGGTTTTGTTGGTCTTACTTTAACAATAGCTGCGTCACCATTCTTTAACATGTCTGGGTTTTCTTGTAATACTTCACCTGTAGCTGGATTAATTTTTTTAACTAATTCAGTTATTTGACATGCAATTTGTGCTGTATGTATGTGGAACACTGGTGTGTACCCTGCTGTAAGCACAGTTGGATGATTTATAACAACAATTTGTGCTGTAAATTCTTGTGCTAATGTTGGTGCATTGTCTACATGACCTAAAACGTCACCACGTGCAATATCTTTCTTACCTATACCTCTTACACTAAATCCTACGTTATCACCTGGTATAGCTTCAGTAACTTGTTCATGGTGCATTTCTATTGTTTTAACTTCACCAGTTATACCTTTTCCATCTCTTGCTGGAACAACTATAACTTTATCTCCAACTTTCATTATACCTGTTTCAACTCTACCTACTGGGACTACACCAATACCTGCGATGCTATAAACATCTTGGATTGGTAATCTCAATGGTAAGTTTGTTGGTTTTTCTGGTTCTTTGAATAAGTCTAATTGTTCAAGTAATGTTGGTCCAGTATACCATGTCATATTTGTTATGGGATAAATGCAACATTTGCTGGATTATAACCAACTGTTTTTAATAAATTGCTCATATCAGCTTTAACTTCGTTGTATCTTTGTTCAGAAAATTTTGGTACGTCCATCTTGTTAATTAAGATAGCAATTTGTCCTACACCAAGAGTTCTACATAAAAACATGTGTTCTCTTGTTTGTTCCATAATTCCTTCTGGAGCTGCTACAACTAATACTGCTACATCAGCTTGACTTGCACCTGTGATCATATTTTTAATAAAATCTTTGTGCCCAGGAGCATCAATAACAGTATATTCATATTTAGCTGTTACAAATTTTTTGTGAGAAAGATCAATTGTAACTCCACGCTCTCTTTCTTCTTTTAGATTATCCATAACAAAAGCAAATTCGAATCCACCTTTTCCTAATTCTTCTGCTTTTTCTTTTAATTTTCTTAATTCTTGTTCCGGTAGGTTACCTGAATCATACATTAATCTACCTACTGTAGTAGATTTACCTGCATCTACATGACCTACGAATACAATGTTTACATGTGGTTTTGTCTTAGCCATTTTATTCCTCCAAATTATTGAATATAATTGTAGTTTTAAGTTTTTAGAGTCATTTATAAGCTTTTTGGTTGCTGTTTGTAGAATGTTTGAAAATTATATAATCAATTGTTATTCTTCCACCAGAAAAAACCAGAAACTAAACCAATAACTAGTAAACTGACTTCAATAAAAGAAGTTGTTTCGCTTGGTAAGCTTGCAACTACATTTCCTGTAATATTAGATGATAGAAAGAATATACTTGTTAAGGAAACTAAAGAAATTATCACTGGAAGACGCCCCTCCAATCTTTTTATCACAGATGCATCCTTTTGTTGTCTTTTTTGTCTTTGATTTTTCGAGTTTAATTCTTCTATTTTTCTTTCTAAATCTTCCTCTTCTTTCATCAAGTCTTTGATTCTTCTGTAATCAGACATTGTAAGTAGTTTTTTGATATAACTTTCCACTACTGGAAATTGTAGATCCTACAGGTAATCTGTATTCAAATTTACTAGCTGTAGATATCTCTTGTTCATATAATCTATCAAGAGTTCTATTAACATTATGTTTTGTCTGTTCTGCAAGCATGCCTTTTTTAGTTCTAATTTTTTCTAAATATTGTATCTGTTGCTCTGGGCTTTTCCCATATAAATGATCTTTAATCTCATCAGCAGTCATAAAACCTCGTGCTGTACTTGCTTTCTTAGTTGGAGAATAACGCTTATCAAATTTCATAACCAATTTGACAAATTTAAGTTTATATAATTTTCTCTTTTATCCTTCTGTATTTTATAAAAAATTTAATTTTGATTAATCTGCAATAACAGATAATGCAGGGAATCCAGTGTAACCATAGTGAACGTAATAACGAACTACATCTTTAAACAATTTTGTTATTTTTTCGAGTTCTTCTAATAATTTTACTAAATTTTTTACAATTACTTCGGTCTCTATATCCGCTCCGCCTATTGATTCATTTATTTGATAAAAATATTTATTATTCTTTAAATATTCAAAAATCTCTTTATTTCTTTTTGTAGAGTTTAAATAAAAATCTACTCTATATCCTTGATATCCTATTTTACTCAAATCCATATCTATTTTGTATCCAACTATTACTCTTTCTATTTCTAATTTTTTTATTCTTTTTCTAACTGTTTCTATGGATACTCCAACCTCTTTTGCTATTTCATGTAATGGTTGTCTTACATCTTTTCCGTAAGTATGAATAATTTTTTCATCTATCTCGTCATAAGGAATTAATTTTTGTTCTCCAGAAGATCTTTGGATTTTATGTGAAAAATCTTCTAGTAGGAATGTTTTGTTGAAGTTATGAATTAAGGAATATATTGCTATTTTATATTCTGCTATTTTCTCTTTGTATAATGCTTCAATTTGATCCCAAATTCTTTTGAAATCTTTACTTTGTTTAATTCCAACAAAAAATGCCATATCCCATACACCATGGAGTTGTGCAATTGTCCATATTTCCGGGATATTTTGTAAAAAATTGTAAAAATCTTTTTTGTCTTTTGCAGTCATGTATTGCCATTTAATATAAACTCTAAACGTTGTATAACCAAATTTAGACATATCTGCAATTAAATGGGTTCTGAGAAGGATATTGTTGTCTTTAAGTCTTTTAATACGATAAGAAACTGTTTCTGGGCTTTTATTCACTTTTTTTGCTAATTTATTCAAAGGAATTGCACTGTTTAAGTCTAATTCTGTTAGTATTTTTTTATCTATCAAGTCTAGCTTCATATTTATTGTTTTTATCTTT
>JAGWAE010000012.1 GCA_018302135.1 Candidatus Woesearchaeota archaeon | reverse complement strand
GCTAAATCTAAATATTCTTCTGAATTTTTTGGTAGAGGCATTATAATCCTGTCAAAATTTTTGTTTAAAATAGGGAGAACTTTATTTACATCTCCTTGGAATAATTTAATATTATTTAATTTATTTAATTTTACATTTTCTTGGGCGTATTTATGGCCTAAAGAATTAATTTCTATTCCGTAAATTTCTTTTGCTTTAGAATGTTTAGAAATTACTAGTGGAAATGGTGCTGCACCAGAAAACATTACTAGAACAGATTCATCTTTTTTTACTAATTTTGCAATTCTTAACCTTTCGGTTGAAGTTCTTGCTGAAAAATAAACTTCTTCTGGATTGACTTTTAATAAAATTCCATTTTCTCTGTGTATTGTTTCTTTTGATTTAATACCAGCTATTATTTTTAGTTTTGGAGTTCTGTATTTTCCGGAGTAGAACTTTGATTTTATTGCAACTGTTTTTATATTTTTTAATTTATTTAGTAGATAGTTTCCAACTAATTTTTTGTTTAACTCATTTGGAAAATTTGAAAAAATCAAAATTGAACCCACTATTTCAAAAGATTTTGGGATTTTTTTAATATCTTCAGGACTTAATGACTTTTTTTTACAAAATAACATAATGATTTGTGTTATTCCGATATATTTAAATATTACTTAGTAAATTGTTTATTTATGCTTAATAAAAAAGGTGATTGGATGAGCCCACAGAGCTGGTGGTATTTCCTTGGAGGATTATTATTTTTAGTTGTTGGCTTAATGCCTTTCTTTGACTTTTTATCAATTAATCTTACTTTTGAAGGTGTTTTATTGAGAGTTTTAATAGTTGTTTTGGGCTTTTTGATATTAATAGAAGGTTTTACTGCTATGCTAGGTAAAGCTGGGAAAGTCTTGTTGAGTCTAATATTTATGGCATTTGGTTTACTATTGTTATTAATGTACTTTGGTGTAAGTTGGATTCCATTTAACTTTAATTTAAGTGATATTGCATTACAGATAATTTTAATAATATATGCAGGTTACCTATTCATTGGTGCATGGAGACAATAAACATGAAGAAAAATATTTTAGGGTTTTTAACTTTATTCTTAATTCCGTTTGTTAGTGCTGCTAGTAAAGGATTTGATGTACAAGAAACTTTGAATAGTATACTTACTACACCGGTAAATATTTTGAGGAGTGGTGGAGTTGAATTATGGGTATTCTTATGTGTCCTTTTCTTTTTGTATACAATCTGGTTCCTTTTATTTCAAAGAATTAAGTTTATTGCAGACAATAGGACTGCTATAGTTATACTTTCAATTATATGTTCATTTATTGGTGCGACTATGTCTGGAGTGAGCGTGGTATTTGTAAGTTTGGTAGGATTTAGTATGGTCTTGTTTTTTATAGTTGCCATTCTTTTTTTAATTGCACTCGCTTGGTTTGGATTTGTAAAGGGGCCTCATAGATTAACTTCTGAAGTTGCACAGGAACATGCAGATCAATCTAAGGAGATTATGAACGCAAGAGATGATTTAAGGAAAGAAAAGAAATATTACAAAAAAGAAAATGTATTATATTATCAAGAAATTAGAGACTTTGAAGAAATAGCAAAAAGAATAAAAAATTTACCAGATAAGCATGATCCAAATTACGCTCAAAATGCGCATAATATAAAAGCAGATATAGATGACGCATTAGCAAGAGCAAGAAGATCTTTAAAACTTGATATGGCAAAACTTGGATTAACACCTGGTGATCCAAGAGCAAAAAAGATGATCAAAGTAGACATTGATTTGTTCAAAAGGTCGGATGAAGCTAAAAGAGATTTAGAACTTAAAAATTCACATAGAGCTAAGGGTAATATAGATAAAATAGTAAAATTACTGAAGGGACAGAAGAGACAATTAAAAAATTGGTTCAAACGTGAAAAAAGAGATTATAACAATGATGTTCAAGAAGAACAAAGAGGGGATAACAGAGAAGATGAATTAAGACGTATGAAAGATACACATGGACGTTATTAAATATTTTAGTTAAACCATTTATCTAAATTCTTTTGTTTTTTAGGTTGCAATCTTTCCATCAATTTATTTATTCTTTCTTGCGCAAAATCATGTTTTTCTAAAATGTTAGTTAATTTATCATAATCTGGTTCTGTCCATTTTAGTCTATAATTTTTTATTATTGGCATATTTTTAAAAGTTGCATAAACCTTTTTCCAGTTAAATTCAGCTTGAACATTAGAGAATATGGTGTCAAAGTCTTTGTATTGTTGCACAAGTTTTAATGCAGTTTTTGGACCAATTCTGTGAACTCCCCCAGGATTATAATCTGTACCAACTAAGATAGATAATGCCAATAACTGATCTTGATTTATATTTAGACTCGAAAGAACTTCTTTTAGTTCTATAACTTCAGGATTAACTTTAATATATGTTCCTTTTACTTTTCTTCTTTGTGAAACTGTAAGATTTCTTATTAATCTTGGAGCAGAATATAATAAAGAATCAGTATCTTGTGAGACTATAGCATAAACATCACCTTGTTCAGCTAAAAAAGCTGCTTGGGCTTCTGCTTCTGAATGTGCTTGAATAATTGGTAAACCTAAAGCTTTGATAAACTCTTTAGATTCTTCTCTTATTTCTTTTGTTAGTCTAATTGTTTGTTTACTGTACTTGGACATAGAATCAATATCTCTCTCTTCTTTTGCTTTTTGATATTTAGTTTCTGCTATTTCTTTTCTTTCTTCTCTTATTCTGGATTCTCTATATTTCATTTCTGGGGGTTTACCATCAAAAACAAAACAAAGTTTAATACCTTGTTCCATTAAATTTGGAATTCTTGTGGATAAACCCATTAAATGAGAAGTTATATTTCCTTGGTTATCCATCAAAGGGGTGCCATCTTGTTGTCTAATTGAAGCTAGAAATTGATATAAAACATTAGATGAGTCTACAGCTAATTTTTTTCCATATAATTCTTGCAAAGTAATTTCTTTCTTTGGTAATAATTCTGTTATTGCAACTCCCATTATGAAAAGTAGTATAGTTAATTCTTATAAAAGTTTTGAATTACTTCTTAAAGCTAAATAAAGAAGTCTGTTTTGTTCCTTCTATCAAATCGTCAAAGGTTGTGTTATAAAATTCTAAAATTGCGTCTGCGATTGGTTTAATCTGTTTTTTTATGTAATGTTCATAATCAATTTTATGTTTTAACTCTTGTATTGGTTCTGGGCCGTCTAAAGTTATGTAATATTCAATAATATCTGAATCTAATTTTTTTAATTTTTTAGCGGCTTTCAAATGAGGAGGACTTACGGAATATCCTTCTAAACCTTTTCTCAAAGACTTTCTATAAATTAAATCCTTGTCATATTTGCCAGATTTTAAATTGTCTACAAAGTTCTTAACAAAAATTGTAACTTCTTTTTTATGAAATACTCTATCCAGCAATTCTTCTTGGAATTTCTTAGCTGCATTTGTCCAGTCAGATCTAATAAATTCTAAACCTACAAATTGTAATTCTTCTTTACCTTCTTTAATTATTATACCTGCATATCTTTTTTTAGCTCCAGAATCACTGCCACGTAATTTTGGCATTAAAAATCTAATATAACATTTTTCATACTCTAATTCTAAATGACTTTCTCGGTTGTATTCCTTTTTTATTGTTTTTTTATAAAATTCGTTAATTTGTTTTTCTAAATGTTTGCCTATTCTTTCTGCATCTTCTGGTGTTTTTGAATTTGTGTCTATAAACAAAGAATCAGTATCTGAATAAATTACTTTGTAATTCATTTCCTCTACTAATTTTGCAGTTCTTTTGATTAAATATTGACCAAAATGAGTGATAGCATTGGCTATTTTTAAATTATAAAATCTACAAGAAGGATTGGCTAAAACTCCAAAAAAACTATTCATAAGTATTTTTATAGCATATCTTGATAATTCATTTTTTTCTTTTCTTGATTTTTCTCTAGCTCGCCATAGCTCTTCAATTATTTCTGGTAAGATCCCTTCTTCATTAATAAAATATGCTTTGTTTGGAGATTCTATTGAGTTTTTGGTTTTGTTCTCAGAAAAGGAGGTTGGATCTATATTGAATGTTCTTATAACTGAAGGGTATAACGATTTAAAATCTAAAACTATAATATTATCATAAATGCCTGGAATTGATTCTTTAACAAACCCCCCTTTAATTCTTGATTCTCTATCTTCTGAAAATGAAGTTGGACAAACCAAATTATGTGAACGTGCTTTTTGAAGATATAAATAATCTAAGGATGCTATTGATGAATTAACACGATCTAAAGTCATTCCGGTTAATAATGAACGCTGTATTGCTAGATTGATTAAATCTGCTTCGTTTACAATTCTATAAGCTAATTCTGCATCCAATAGATTATATTCAATTAATCTTTTTTGATCTTCTTTGTATAATCTATCTATTTCATCATACTTTTCGTGACCTATTGTTTCGATTAATTTTCCCTTACCCAATAATTTCTTCGCTGCCGTATCTAGTTTATAATTTTCTAATTTTATGAAAGAAGATTTTATTAGATCAATACCATCTAAAACAACTCTCCCTGAAATTTCTGCCTTGCTTGTCCTAAAAAAATCTGATTCTATTCTTAATTTTGAAAAAGAATTATCTCTACCCAAAATAAATGGTACTTTGTATTTGCTAAATTTATCTTTTAAAAATTGTAAATCAAAGTCAATAACGTTCCATCCTGTGATAATATCTGGATCAAAATCTAAAACTTCTTTTTGAAATTCTTCAAGTAATTCTTTTTCAGTTTTACATGAAATAGCATTATCTATCTTTTTAGTCGAAAGCAATAAAGATTTATTATAATTGTGACCATATAAAGAGATACAATATATTTTTTTGCCTTTTTTATCAGATTCTATATCAAAAGATAAAACTTTGAGATTTTTTGGTGTATATTCTGCTCTTTTTAATTCTGGTTCTTTGTAAAATCTATCTATCCCTTCTTTTTTTAGTTCATAATCTCCTTCTACCTCTATGGAAGATTGAATTTTATTATCTATTAAAAATCTAATAGGAAATCTAATATCCGATTCATAATTTTTTATTTTTGCTTCTTCAAAACTGGAACGTAAGTCTGGAAGTTCTTTTGGCAAGTCTAAGATTATTCTGGTCATTGGTTCTTTTTCAAAATTAGTTAGTTTTGTTTTTTCTGATTCAAAATTACCTATTTTTTTTGCTTTTTCTAAATTTTTAGTTTCTATAAAAAAATAAGGTTTAAAACTATTCATAGTTAAAAAAGAGTGATTGTTTTCTAATCTACCATATAGTAAAACATATGATTTATTGTCAATTATTCTGTAAGTGGAACTAATAACGAACCCTTTCATGAATATTATATAATTGGTTAGGTTTTTAAAGATTTATTATTTATTATTTTGTATGGATGATTGGATAAAAGCTGGGGAAATTGCTTCTCAAGCAAGAGAATATGGGAAAAAATTAATAAAAATTGGAGAATCTCATTTAGAAGTAACTAAAAAAATTGAAGCTAAAGTTTTCGAATTAAATGGTAAATTAGCTTTTCCAACACAGATTTCAATTAATAATATAGCTGCGCATTATAATCCATTAGTTGATAATGACTTCAAATTTAAAGAAGGAGATGTTGCCAAGTTAGATATTGGTGTACATGTTAATGGTGCAATTGGAGACACTGCAGTAACTGTTGATTTGGGAAACAATGAAAAATTATTAAAAGCAAGTAAAAATGCATTAAATGTTGCTTTAGAAATTACAAAACCTGGTGTTAAAATTAGAGAAATTGGAAGAGTTATTCATGAAGAAATAACTTCTTTAGGATTTAGTCCAATAAGAAATCTTGGAGGGCATGGTTTGGATAGATGGAAAATACATACTGAACCAAGTATACCTAATTTTGATAATGGAGATGAAAATAAACTAAAGGAAGGACAAATAATTGCAATAGAACCTTTTGCTAGTTCTGGTGCAGGTTTGATTTATGATGGAAAACTTTCTGAAATTTATCAAGTTGTTATTAATAAAAATGTAAGAGATATAAATGCGAGAAAAATATTAAAATTTGCTTATGAAAAGTATAAAACATTGCCTTTTGCTAGAAGAAATTTGCCTTTTAATAAATTACAGTTAAGTGTTGGGATTAATGCATTAAAAAGAGAAGGAATTTTACATGAATATTCTACTCTTCCTGAAAAAAAAGAAAATTGTTTAGTAAGTCAACATGAGCATACAGTAATAGTTGGTAAAACTGTAACTACAAAATGAGATTTAAATCTAAAGTTTTTTTAGCACCAATGGCCGAAGTTAATGATCCTGCTTTTAGAATATTATGTAGTAAATATGGTGCAGGATTAACTTGGACAGAAATGATTTCTTCTAGTGCCTTAGCTAGAAATGAAAAAAATAAATTATTTAATGTTCAAAAAAATGAAAACCCTATTGCAGTTCAGTTAATGGGAAATAATTTAGAAGATATTAGTAAAGCTGTAAAAATTGTTTCTAAAAAAGCAGATGTTGTTGATTTTAATATGGGATGCCCAATACATAAGATTGTTAATTCTGGATGTGGAGCTGCGCTTTTAAAAGATCCTGAAAAAGTAAAACAAATTGTTGAAACTTTAGTAAGTTCTACAAAAAAACCAGTTTCAGTTAAAATTAGAAGTGGGTGGGATGACAAATCAATTAATATTTTACAGATTGCTAAAATAATTGAAGATAATGGTGCAAGTATGATTATTGTACATCCTAAAACAAGAGTTCAATTGAAAAGTGGAAATCCTGATTGGGGTTTAATAAAAAAAGTTAAAGAAAAATTGAGTATTCCAGTTATAGGAAATGGTGGAATAAATAAACCGGAAGATGTTAAAAAAATGTTTTCTGAAACTGAATGTGATTATGTTATGATTGCTAGAGCTGCTTCAAAAAATCCATATATATTTACACAAGTTAAACAATATTTAAAAAATGGAGGTTACGAAAAAGAAAATCCTGAAAAAATAGTTTTTGATTATTTAAAATTAGTAAAGAAGTACAAACCAAGTTTGAATTATATTAAATTACATGTTACTTATTTCACCAAAGGATTAAGAGGAAGTAATCAATTTAGAACTGAATTATCAAAGATTAAAAGTTTAGACGAAATAGAAAATAAATTAAACGGATTCTTCAAGTAAATCTACACCTGTAACGATTCCCCAAATCCATGCTCCAATAACCATTGGTATTCCAATTAAAATTAATATTAATGGTAATCCGATTATGAATATTATTAATTGCCATACCCCTTCTTTTTTTCTTCTGCCTATTAAACTACCTAAACCAGGAAGGAGTATTATATTTAAGATTAAACATAAAATTGCTCTCGATTCTGAAATTTTTTTTCTTTTCTTGGCCATATTAAAATAATGAAAAAAGAGGTTTATAAAACTAACCCATATATGCATGGGCTTGTCTTATTGCTGCACCTCTTGCAGTTCTTAAAAATTGTTCTTCTATTTTTTTGTACTTCTCTATGTCTTGCTCATTTACTGAGGCTTGAACTTTCTTTAGAGCTTCATTAAAATGTTTCATCGTAATCTCTTTCACATTAATATCTTGTCTTAATGCAAGCATTGCTGCTTCTTTTACTAAAGCTGAAATATCTGAACCCGTAAAGAAAGGTGTTTTTTCTGCCAGTAATGTTATATTAACATCTTTACCAAGTGGCATATTTTTTGTATGAACTTTCAATATTTGTTCTCTTGATTCCTTATCTGGAATTGGCGACATTATAATTCTATCAAATCTTCCTGGCCTCAATAATGCAGGATCAATTAAATCCGGTCTATTTGTTGCCGCTATTATCACGACATCATTTAATTCTTCTAAACCGTCCATTTCTGTTAATAATTGATTTACCATTCTTTCTGTTGACCTTGTTCCATTTTCAAATCCTCTTGTTGTGGCGATAGCATCAATTTCATCGAAGAAAATTATTGTTGGGGCAGATTGTCTTGCTTTTTCAAATATTTTTCTTATTCCTTTTTCAGATTCCCCTACCCACATAGATACTAACTCAGGACCACGAATTGAAATGAAATTAGCTTCTGCTTCGCTTGCTACTGCTTTAGCTAGTAATGTTTTACCTGTACCCGGTGGACCGTATAATAAGACCCCTCTTGGAGCTTTAATTCCTAATCTCTTGAAAGCGTCTGCATGTTTTATAGGCCATTCGATAACTTCATTTAATTCTTGTTTTACTCCTAATAAACCACCAATATCTGTCCATTTAACATTTGGTTTTTCAACTAAAACCTCTCTCATTGCAGAAGGTCTTACTAATCTTAATGCTTCTTTAAAATCTTTTTCTGTAATTCTCAGTTTTGCTAAAAATTCTTTAGGTATTGTTTCTTTTTCTTTTAAATTAAGTTCTGGTAAATTTCTTCTTAATACACTCATAGCTGCTTCTTTACATAATGCAGATAAATCTGCTCCAACAAATCCATGAGTTATTCTTGCAATTTCTTCCAGATTAACCTCTTTAGTTAATGGCATATTTCGAGTATGTATTTTTAATACTTCTAATCTTCCTTTTTGGTCTGGAACACCAAATACAATTTCTCGATCAAATCTTCCCGGCCTTCTTAATGCTTCATCTAATGAGTTTGGTCTGTTAGTTGCACCTATAACAACAACATTTGCACGTTTGTTCAAACCATCCATCATTGTTAATAGCTGAGCTACAACTCTTCTTTCAACTTCTCCATGAGTTTCTTCTCTCTTCGGTGCAATAGCATCAATTTCATCAATAAAAATAATTGATGGTGCTTTTTCTGCTGCCTCTTCAAATATTTGTCTTATTCTTTTTTCAGATTCACCATAAAATTTATTCATAATTTCTGGTCCATTAATTAACATAAAATTAGCTTCTGCTTCATTTGCTACAGCTTTAGCTAGTAATGTTTTACCTGTACCCGGAGAACCATGTAATAAAACCCCTGAAGGAGGATCTATACCTAATGCGATAAATAATTCGGGATGTTTCATTGGAAGTTCTACCATTTCTCTAATTTTCTTTATTTCTTCTGATAGCCCACCAATATCTTCATAAGTTACATCTGGAGCAATTCTTGTTTCTTCAGTTACTTCAACTGCTTTTGGACTTAATTTTAATTCTGTATTTTCAGTTATTATAACTGCACCAATTGGTGTTGAATCTACCACTACAAATTTTATAGATCCCATTTGACCCATAATACCTGTGTTCATACCTTCCATTAATTCTTCAATATGTTGAAATATATCAAAAGGACTTCCAGAATCTCTAAATGTTTTTGATCTTCTTGTTGTTCCGCCTAATGGAATAATATCTCCTTTAACAATTACTCTTCCAAGAAGATTTCTTTTTATTGCTTCTGAATCTGCTTGTATTACAATTCCTTTTTGTGAAGGAGCAATCATAACTTTTTTTGCCTCTTTAACATCTATTTTTCTAACTTTTACTTGTTCACCTATTCCAGTTTTAGCGTTTCTTCTCATAATACCGTCCATTCTAATAACTGGTTCACCTACATCAGTTGGATACGCTCTGTCTACTATGCCGACAGTTTTTCTAGCTCCTTCTATCTCTACTATATCTCCTGGTCTAACTCCAATTTCTTTCATGTCTTGAGAATCAATTCTAATAATTCCTTTGTACGCTTCTTCATGCATTGCTTCCATAACTCTAAGTTCTACTTCTTTACCGTTCTTTGCCATTTTCTTCCTCCAAATCCTTCTTGAAATATAAACATATTTTTCCTGGTTCGTCTAAAGAAAGCCTCATTATTTGATCAATTTCTTTTTCTAATTGGGTAAATCTTTCTTCGAATTCTATAATCTCTCTAGGTATTGTAACTGAAAAACTATTTCCTACCATTCTAAGCTTAACTGAAAAAATTCTTTGTTTTAATATTTTGAACTCTTCATATTCTTTTATATCACTTGGATGATACCATCTTTGTGTACATTTTGGGCATTCAAAATATCTAAGTCTAAACCCATCTTTTAAAATTGCAGCCTTGTTTGTTTTTATGTTACATTTGTTACATAAAACATTTGTGTCAAATATGTCTTTCATTTTAGTGTAGACTTGGTGTATACACAAGAAGTATATAAATATTTCGGTTTGGTGGGCTTTGCACAAAAAAGTTTAAGGAAGGTATCGCAATGCTTCTTTTGTTAAAGGACTTCTAACACAACTTGCACTAGTCATGTAAACAGTTGCAGTGAGAGGAGAGTTTTTCATATATTCACTTAAAAAAACCATCCCGTTGTTAAGTCTAGTTATTCCTTTTTGTCCTATTTGTTCAAGATCCCCAGTAAAAACTATCTTGCTCTTATTCCCCATACGGGTAATTAGTGTTTTTGCTTGAGACCTTGTTAAATTTTGTGATTCATCTACCTCAAAATAAATATTGGGAAGGGTTCTTCCTCTTACAGTATCTAAATTTTGAACTACAATATGTCCTGCTTTTCTTAAACTATCTAATTCATCAGTTAATCCGTGAATTTCACATACCCTCAAAAGATTATCATAAATTGGCATCAACCAAGGAGCTAATTTTTCATCTTGACTTCCGGGCAAAAAACCAATTTCATTTGCATCATGCACTATTGGCCGAGTAATAAATAGTCTGTCCATTGGCATTCTTTTCATACTCTTTTCTCCTTCAGAAGGAATTACTTGTTCATACCCTGCATTAATACTTAAAAATGTTTTACCTGTACCTGCGGGCCCAAAAATAAAGGCTGCATGAATATTTGGATCATGAAGTGCATCCATTACAAAAGATTGTTCACTAGTCTTTGGAGCAATTTTATCAAATTTATAATCTCTCAACCTCATTACGCCTTTTTCATAAACATATTTAGCAAGAACAGAACTAGATGGATTGCTTCTTAAAACAAAATATTCATTTGGAAATATTTGTGTTTTTGGGCCTAGTCCAGATAGTCTAAGAAATTCTTCTAGGGGAACAACAGATGATTTTGTTCGATAGATCAAATCTATTAACTCTTGTGGAACTTCTATCTCCATCCATCCTTTATAAATATCATCTTCTTGTTTAACTATTTCTCCCTTTTTCCAATGGTTTGCAGGAATACCTAAAGATTCTGCTTGCAATATTAGTGAACCATCATTTGTGACTAGTTCTAAATCTTCACCAGGAACGTTTTGTTGTAATTGATGTGTTAGTTTTAATATTAGTCCATCTAAATCATCTGAAACAGATTGATCCAAAGTTTTTGGTAATGGCAAAAAATTTAATGATTTTACCACATAATTTGGATTTATTTTAATTCCCGAAACTAAATCACCGCCATGTTCAACCCTTAGATTATAAACTAATTGAGAGATTACTTCCCTTGCTGCCTTTCCCCTATCTGTATCTTCATTCTTAAACTGATCAAGTTCCCTAATAACTGGTAAAGGTATGTATACTATCACCCTATCTTCTTGATTTGGAGACATAAAACTCATCAAAGAACTAGTATCTAAAAGAAGTACATTTGTATCTATTACTTTGTGTTTTACTATCATTATTACCCTCTTTTTTTTAAAAATTTATCTTATCAGATGAGCAAGTATATTCTCATGTTCCATAAAAAGTTTGTATGGTATAGGATAGTTTGGATTTGGATTTTTTCTATGATATATTTCAGATCCTTGTTGAACTTTTCTTCCAATATCATCAAACGAAACAGATTCTGTTAACCGTTTTAATACACCATCTATATTATTCTGGCCAGAAACATCTTGTGTAGAATCGATTAACTCCATTGCAGATGAAACCGAATTTCTTTTTATATAATCTATTGCAGAATCATGATCTAGTTCCTCTCCAGATTCTTTTATCGTTTTACTGAGTTGAGGAAATTTTAGTTCAACCTTTAATTCTGTAAAATAATTTCTTACTTGAGTTTGAACTCTTTTTAAATTTTCTCTTCTACTTGAGTTAGTAGTTGACAGATTAAGATGCTTTAGCGGTCTACGGTCTGAAGAAAACACAGCAGCGGTAAAAAGTATTCCTATCTCTTTATCAGTATAACCAAAACTCTCTTTCAGTGTAGTTATTGTAGAATACAAATCCGGACATCTTACGAATTCAGTTATATTGATCCCCCCAAAACTTATTTGCCTATAAGGGGGAATTTGAATAACCTTTTATATATTTCTATTTTTCACTTTTTAAAAAAATAAGGATTTTGTGTTAAAAAGGAAGATTTAAATAACAATTTCTGTGTATAGAATTATGAAAAAAATAGTGATGGGATATATCACAGACAGTAAAATTCCCATTAGTGAAGACAAAAAATTCTTTAAAATTGCTAATAAAATGAATGTAGAACTTTTGCCATTTAATATTTCTTCTGAAATAGTTCAAAAAGAAATCGAAGAAAAAGCAAAAAAATGTGATATAATCTTTAATGATAGTGGGTTTATTCTTGCAGAAGAAATTGTTAAAACTCTTGAAATTTTAGGAAAAAAGGTTACTGAACCCTCAAAAATTTATGAATTTCCTGAAGATAAGTGGCTGTTCTTTATACAATGTGCTAAAAACAATATACCTACTCCTATAACTATTCTATTATCTTTGGATCTTAATAGTGTAAAAAATCAGCTCAATAATTTTAATCATTGGCCTGTTGTTTTGAAAAGAGTTAATGGAGAAAGAGGAGAATTTGTTGAAAAAGCGAATAATATGAATGAAGCAATAAGAATAATTAAACATTTTTGGAAAAAGGGTAATGAAAGGTTACCTATTATTGCGCAGGAGTTTATTGATTCTGATTCATATAGAGTAACTGTTATAGATGGTAAGATTATTCAAACTGCTTTAAAGAAAAAAGTTGGGTGGAAAGCCACAGGATGTTATGCTCAAAAATTTAGACATTTTAAAGTAGATGATGATTTAAAAAATATTGTTGAAAAACTTGTAAAAATTACAAAAATAAATGTATGTGGGATAGACTTAGTAAAAAAAGATTCAAAATGGTTAGCTTTAGAGATTAATGCTGAGCCATCTTTAAAAATGTTTGACTGTGAGCATGATAAGTTGATAGAATGTGTTATTAAATCACTTAAAAAACAGGTTTATTAGGATATAATTTACTGAATTTTTTTATTTCTTTTAAATTTAAAGTTGCATAAATTAAACCTTCTTTATCTTTTATTTCTTTTAATATTTTATGGGTTGAGGCAATAGCAGAATAGGATATTAAATCTTTTTGGTTTAATACTGGATTTGCTAGAGCAACGAAAAAAAGATTTTCAAATGCTCTTGAGATTAACATAGATTTAATCAAACTTAATTCTCTAATTTTATGACTTTCTTCATGTGCTTTATACTCATAACACCATTTAGATGGACAGAATATTATTTCGGCACCAGCTTTTTTCATTTTGTGAAATATCTCTGGAAATGCTAAATCCCAACAAATTACAATGCCTATTTTTGCAAAATCAGTTTTGTAAACAAATATCTTTTTTCCTGCGTTCGTACCATCGTCATAAAGATTTATTTTTTTATACTTTCCAACTATTTTGCCTTGCCTGTTAATTAATATTGCAATTTTATAGGGTTTCCCTTTCAAGATGAAATTATCAGTAACAATACACCAAATAGAATTATCTTTACAGGATTTTTCGATTTCTTTTATTAATTTGTGTCTTAGAACAAGATTGTCTGTTTTGTGTATGCATGTTTCTGGAAAGCAGATTATATCTGCATTTCTGCTTTTTGCTAATTTTATATATTTTTTTATTTTATGAACATTATGTTTCTCAGAAGTATCAAAATATCTTATTTGAGCAATAGATATTGTTGGACTTCTATTTTTTATCATAAGATGTCATATATTTTTTTATTTATAAAAGTTGCTTAATGGATTTTATTGTTAGTTTAAGATATCTCTTTTTTTGACCTATTTTCATTTTTCAAAACATTTAAAAAGGCAAAAATAAAGTTAATTTTATATTTCAAAAACAAATAAGGAGGTGAAAGTTTTAATGGCAAAAAACAACAAAGTAGGCGGTTGGGCATTTTTGATAGGTGTCATTTTAGCCGTAGTGTTTGGATTCTTTAACTCGACAGGCATGGTATGGATACTTGTATTGTTAGGCCTTTTGATAGGTTTATTCAATATTGATCCAAAAGAAATACAAACATTCTTGTTTGCTGGCACAGTATTAGTAATTGTTGGTGCATTTGCAGGACAAACATTATCTGAAATACAATATTTACAAGATATATTTAGTAATTTAGTAGCATTGTTTGGACCGGCAACAATAATAGTGGCAATAAAGTCATTATTTGGTTTAGCAAAAAATTAAACACTTTCTTTCTTTTTTTATTTTAGAAAGACTTTTAATTTGTTTTTTATTCATAATATTATGATAACTTTTGATAATAATATAATTACTCTGGTTTATGGGAATTCTGCAACTGGAAAGACTACATTATGTTTACAAACCGCATTGGAATTTGCTAAACAGAATAAAGTTCTTTTTATAGATAGTGAAAATGGTTTTTCTGTTGAAAGATTAAAACAAATGGATAAAGATTATAAAATCTATTTAAAAAATATTATAGTTATAAAAGTGAGAAATTTTGAAGAGCAAAATAAAATTTTTGGGAATATTAATCAGATGATTAAAGAATTAAATATCAAGATTATCATATTCGATACTATAGGGATGCATTATAGACTTGCATTGCAGAATGAAAATTATGCTGATGTGAATGAAAAGTTATTATTACAATTAAAAGAATTAAAACATTTCAGTGAAAATTTTAATATTCCTATACTAATAACCAATCAAGTGTATACTAATATGGAAGGAAAGAATATTGGTGTTGGTGGAAATATGCTGGCAAGATTTGGAAAAAGATTAATTGAATTAAAGAAAAATCCGAGAAAGGCAGTTTTTATGAAACCTGAAGAAAAGACAGTTAATTTTGAATTAACTGATGAAGGATTAAAAATTATTTGAATTGCTCCAATTTTTCTTTGAAGGGCAGTCTTGATTTAAACATAATGCCCAAGGTCTTTTACCTTTTCGTATAATCATTACTTGTACAAACCCATCATGTTTACATACTCCTGCAGATTTGATTAATCCTTGTTGAGGTAAACTGTAAGTAGTTTTGCAATTTGGATATTGATCGCATGCCACAAATCTCTTTTTGCTAAGTTTGGAATACATAATTCGGAGTTTGCCTTTTTTACAAACTATACATTCTCCAAGCTCGTTCATCTTATTTTCAGTTTCTTTTGTTGCATCTGCTAGCTCTATACCTATTAATTTTTCATTTTCCTTGAATTTCTTTAATATGACTTTTAGTATTTTCTCTGCATGAAGGATAACTTCTTCCTTAGTTTTTTTACCTTTTTCTATTTGTTCCATCTCTTTTTCAAAAGTACTTGTTAATTTTTCATCTAAAACTTCTGGAGAATATTTACGTAATGTATCTACAATTCTTATTCCTAGTTCAGTTGCTTCAATTGGTTGATTTTTTACGTACGCTCTATCATATAAAGTATCAAGTATACTTGCTCTTGTAGATTTTGTACCTAAATTTAAAGACTCCATTTTTTTAATAATTGATGCTTGAGTGTAACGTTTAGGGGGTTGAGTTTGTTTTTCTTCATCATATATTTTTTTAATTTTTACTTCGTCTCCCTCTTTCATTTCTGGAAGTTCTTCTTCCTTAAAATCAGCGTATTTTCCGTATAGAATATGCCAACCTGGTTCTATTGTAGTAATACCTGAAACAGTAAATATTTCTTTGTTCACATCAATTTTTGCTATAACACTTTGTCTTTTTGCAGGTTCACCAAAAACTGCTAAAAATCTTCTTACGATTAAATCATATAATTTTAATTTATTACCTGAAATAGACTCATTTTCACCAGTAGGATATATTGCTGGATGAGCCGGATCTGTTTTTTTACCTTCATTAGGAATTAAAGATTTTTTTGTTAATAATTCTTGACATTCCATACTATAATCATTTAGTTCTGATAATTTTTTTAATATTTTTTTGTATCCAATTGAAGAAGGTAATTTTTGTGAACTTGTTCTTGGGTATGAAATTAAACCGGAAATGTAAAGTTCTTGTGCGATTTGCGCAGTTTCTTTAGGAGAAATTCTTAATTGCTTGAATGATTCTATTTGTAAAGTTGTTAAATCGAATGGAGTTGGTGGACTTTGGTTAGTTATTGACTTTTCTATTTTTGTTACAAATGCTTTGCTACCCTTAGTTTTATCTAATATTTTTTTTACATCAGAATGATTATTAAATTTGTCTTTATAATGTTTAGCCAATAATTTGTTGTTTTTAATTAATCCATCTAAAAATATTTCCCAGTATGTTTCTGGAATAAACTTTTGTATTTCTTTTTCTCTTTCTACTATTAATTTTAATGTCGGGCTTTGAACTCTTCCAGAAGATAATACTTTAAATTTTCCTGAACCAATTTTTATTGAAGTGGATAATGCATTTGTTAAATTTATACCATAAAACCAATCGAGATTATGCCTAGCTTCACCTGCATAAATCATAGGAAATTCTAAATGTGGTAATGAATGCTCATAAGAGTCTATTAATTCATCTTTAGTTAATGTTGAGAACTTCATTCGCCTAGCATCTTTTTTTCCCAATGCTTTTGTAACAATATTATAACCTATTACTGATCCTTCTATATCAAAATCAGTAGCTACAATTATTTTGTTTGCTTCTTTTCCTAATTGTTTTAAAACCGTTAAATATGGTTTAGTATAATTTGCAGATTTATCTATCTCAAATTTGGGTTTCCATTCAATATCAAATATAGGATACGTTCCCCATTTTGATTTTGTTTTTTCAGATAAACCATACAAATGACCAACTGCACAACCAATGTATATTTTATTACCTTTATGGGTTATTTCATAATAAACTACTTTGTTTTTTACATTTTTGATTAATTTTCCGTCAGAAAGTGCATTAGCTATTTTCTCTGCTGCTTGCGGTTTCTCGGTAATAATTAGTTCAGTCATAAGAAATAGAGCTTAAATGGAGATTATATAAATGTTTCGTGAAAATAAATAATTATTTTAGATGTTTTATTTTCTTTTCAAATTCTTCAGCGCATTCTTCTGAGCAAAAAGTATAATGTTCATTTTTGTATTCTTTTTCTATAAATTCTTTACTTAGCAATTTACGACATTTATCACAATAAACAGGATTTCCTTCTCCTTCATATCCTTTCATAAATCCTTCTTCGCCTTCGTCAAATGTTTCTTCTTCATATTCTTCTTCATCTTCTAAGTCTTCTTTTTGATTACTAAATTCATCTTCATAACTTTCTTCTTTCATTTTTTAAATCCGCCAATTTTTTTCTTATTGTAAATATATGGAACTAAAGGTTTTGGAACAGTGATAGTTCCATCTTTGTTTTGAAAATTTTCTAATATCGCTACCATTGCTCTTGATGTTGCAACCATTGTGTTATTTAACATGTGAACTGATTTTTTTTCACCATCTGTGTTAATGTATTTTATATTTAGTTTATTTGATTGATAATCTGTTGTATTCCCTGCAGAAGTTACTTCTTTGTACTTTTGTTCTCTTGGAAACCATGCTTCAATATCATATTGTTTTGACATTTTTGGCCCTAAATCTCCAGAACAAATAGTTATTACCCTAAAAGGTATTTTCAAACTTTTAAAAAAAGATTCTGTTATTCCTTGCATTTCCTCTAAATATTTGTATGAATCTTCTGGAGAGCATATTACAACTTGTTCTACTTTATTGAATTGATGCATTCTGAATATACCTTTAGAATCTACACCATGACCACCTATTTCTTTTCTAAAACAGGGAGTGACTGTGCAAATTTTTATTGGCAAATCTTTTTTATTGAAAGTACAATTTTTATATAATGAAACAAGTGAATGTTCTCCTGTTGCAATTAAATATAGATCTTCTCCTTCTAGTTTGTAAATAACGTCTCTAAAATCATCAAAATTTACAGCACCTTGTAAAGTTTTTTTATTTAGTAATAATGGTGTGCCAACCAATTTAAATCCTTTATCTATTAAATAATCAACGCCATATCTTTGTAAACTTAAATCTAATTCTGCCATCTCGCCAGTTAGATAGTTAAACCCTTGACCAGAATTATCACGACCAGCATCAAAATTAGCTAATCCAGATTTTTCTAATAAGTCGACGTGATTTCTTAATTCAAATGAAGATTTTTTTGGTTTAGGTAAAAAGAATTTTATTGGTTTATTGTCTTCAGCAGTTTTTCCTTTTGGCACAGATTCATGAATCATGTTTGGAAGTCTCATTAAAAAAGAATCAATCATTTGTCTAAGCTCTTCCATCTCAGTCTCTATTTGTTCTATTTTCTGAGGAATTTCTTTTGCTTCTTTTATAATAGAATTAACATCTTTTTTCTTTTCTTTTGCTTTTCTTATTTCTTCAGTAAGAATATTTCTTTGATTTCTTAATCTATCTGCCTTTTGTTTTAATTCTCTCCATCTTTTATCTGAAGAGGAGATAGTGTCAACCCATATTACTTTTTCTTCTTGATTCCTTTTTCTAAGATTTTCTTTAACTAAATCAGGGTTTTCACGCA
>JAGWAE010000011.1 GCA_018302135.1 Candidatus Woesearchaeota archaeon | reverse complement strand
ATATTCATAATGAACATAATACGTATAGAAATTTTATTATTTCTTTTAATAAAAAACAATTATAATTTATTTGAACAAGTCCATCTATTATTCTGGAATTTTGTTTCTGGTATATATGTTGCTTTCGTATGGATAATATTAATAAAAAAATATAAAATAAATTCTATTCCAATATACTCAGATATTAAATATTTATATCAAAGAATAAACCCCAAGAGAAGCTAAAGTTATAATTATTCCAGCTGTTAAAACACCCAACGCTATCGCAATAAATGCTTTAAAAGTATATTACCTATATCTGAATTAAGAGGTGGAATTCCTGTAGCAATGTCTTCTGGAGTTAATATTTGGGTGATATATATTAACTAAAACACAAGTAAAAAATATCACCCAAATATTAACTCCAGAAGACATTGCTACAGGAATTCCACCTCTTAATTCAGATATAGGTAATATACTTAAAATAAGACCATAAATAAAATTATTCATATTAAGAAGAATTTTGGAATACTAAAAGATCCTCTGTTGTTAACTTTTTCTTTTTCTTTAGTTTTTCCTCGACCTCTCTTGTCTTTTGTTCTAATATTTTTGTTTCTTCTTTGTTATGCTTAATCTCCCTATCAACATTCACTTCTTTTACATCTCTTAATTTATTTTTTAACTGTTGATTTATTTCAGAGAATTTATTTTTTGATTCTATAAAATTATTAAAAGCCGTTTCTTGCTTTTTCTTCAGTTCATTAATCTGTTTTGTTAATTTTATAAAATCCTCATAACTAGTTTTATCTTGTTTTATTTGATCTCTAATTTTTCTATGTGCTTCTTCAGCTTTTTTCTTAGATTCATATATTGATTCTGATAAACTTTTCAAATTTTTGAAAACTTGTTGAACATCTCCAGCTTCTTCAAGCTGTTTTTTAAGAGATCTAATCTGATTCATTAATTTTTTTTCAGCCTCGAAAGAAACTGCTTCATGTTCTATTTTATATTCTAATTGTTCAATTTGCTTTACTAATTTAGAAGGATCAAATCTTATTTTTTTATCTTTTAAAATTTTCTCTTTTTTATTATCTAATTCTCTATATTGATGAATGAGCTCTTTAACTTTAGAATTATATTCATCTCTAGTTTTTTTTAACTCTTGTACTTGTTTATTATCTTTATCTTTAGTAAATTTAATTTTTTTTATTTGAGAAATAAGATTAATAACTTCACCTTTTAACGTTTCTTTTTCGCTAAACCATTTCTCTTTACGAACATCTAATTCATTAAGAGCATTCTTCAGATTATTTATTTCTCGTCTTAACTCTTTGTCGTTCGTCATTTAATCTCAACTCAATATAAAAAAGATAAAAGAAAATTTAACCAAAAAGAGCACCAAGACCAGCCATTACTTGACCATCATCTTTCTTCTCTTCTTTCTTTTCTTCCTTTTTATGTTCTGCTGGAGCTACGTGTGTTACAGGTGCAGCGCTTACTATAGCCGCTTCCTTAATAGCTTTCTCCATGTCTACGCCTTCAAGTGCAGCAACTACTGCTTTTATTTTTGCACTATCTACTTGTGCTCCAACTGCAGTTATAACCTTCTTAAGATTTTCTTCATTAATAGGTTTTCCTGACCTGTGAAGGAGTAATGCAGCATATATTAGTTCCATTTTATCCTCCTAGCATTTCCTCTCTTGCTTTTTCAATTAAATCATGTGCTTTATCTGCCATTTTATCACTATATTCTAATATGTTTTTTCTGGCGATATCATCTCGACTAAGTTGCATCTCAGCATGTACATCTGTTTCTGTATCTTTTATTTTATCTTTTACTGCCAACTTTTCTCTTTCTGCTTTCTGCAACAATATTTCTATTGTTTCTTTTGTTGGATATGCAATAAATACTGCTAAATTCAATGCTTCTGTAGCAACTGTCTTGATCATTTCCATATATTCTTCTTCATTTACAAATAATATTTCTTTATCATAAATATCTCCATTTTGATATATTGCCAAAACATTAAGACCTATCTCCATAGGTTTAATCCCAAACTTAGCAAGCATATCTGATTGTTTTTGAGTTATTACTTCTCCTTTATGTACTAGTGTTGTTTCTTTTTTAATTACAACTTTTCCAGCTTCAATTGCAGCTTTTATTCCTGCCGCACCAAGTTCACCAATAATTGGTCCAGGCGGGAACGAAGTTGGTCCTTCAGGTATAATCAAATCTTTCGGAGAAACTTGTCCAGGTTTTGCTACAGTTTGAGATTTATTTTTTGCAATTAACCTTGCAATCTTAAATGGATCTTCTTTAGTTATCATCAAAGCAGGCATACTAATCAACAAATATTTTTCTAAATTTTCAATTCCTTTTTTCTTATCTTTAATTTGATCTATTGCAAGCTTTAGTAAACTTTTTTTCGTAACCCTAATTTGAGCATCTTTTCTCAATTTATGTTTTATCTTTTGAAATTGTGCAGAAGGCAGATTAGTTAAATCTATCAAACCAATATTTCCTTCAGTTTGTAATAATTTCTTCAAAACTTCAACTTCTTTCTTTTTCTTTTGAGAAACATGAGCCGATTTCATTTTTTAGCCACCTTTTTCGGTTTTTCTTCTATTTTCACATTTTTTGCTATTGGCCCTTTATCTGTTATTTGAACAGATGAGCTCATAGTAAATTTAATTAAAAATGATTTCATATTAACTTTTTCACCTTGAGGTAATTTATGGATTAAAGCATTATAAACTGCTAAGATATTATCTGCTAGTTCTTCATCTTTCATGCTTTCTGTACCTGCAACAGCTTTAACAACTAATTGTTCTTTTGTTATCAATCTAACAGTAGTTTTCAATTTTTTTGCTAAAGGATCTAAATCTGCAGTTGATGGAACGATACAGCCTGCCTTAGGATTTGGCATCTTCCCTAATGGTGCTAAAGCTTTACCAAAATAAGTACCAATTTCAGCCATTAAGTTTGCTTGTGCAACAAAATAATCATATTCTCTAGCTAGTTTTTTTAATTCCTTCTTATCTTTTGAATAATTAGAAAAATCTTCTTGCATTATAAGTTTATCAAATGTTTTAGCTTTTGTGCTCAATTCTTTACCAATCAAAGCACAAACTTTAGGTTCTTTAGACAATTTATGTGGTAATTGTACAAACAAATCTATTTTTTGATCTGGATTCTTTATATCTAACTTAGAAAGATTCACAGAAATATCCAATGTTTGGTCAAACTTTCGTTTAGGAGAAATTTCCCTTAATTTTTTTATTGATTCAAGTACAACATGTTTATCCAATTTGTTTCCCTCCTACAATACGTAGTTTTAATGGGCTAAATCTAGGCAAATAGTGTTGTTTATAAAACTTTCTAAATCTAATGATATCTTGATTCACCACAATATAACTCAGAAACAGATTTATCATTGTTCAAATGGTTTATTGCTTTAGCAAATAATTCTGCCAAAGAAACTTCTTTGTACCACTTATTATTTAATTTAAATTCTCCATTTCTCGGTATAGTATCGCTAGCTACTAAATTAATACCTAACTCATTTATCAAAGAGATAGCATTTTTATTTAATAAAGCGTGTGTGCAACAAGCATAAATAGTTTTTACATTTTTAGTTTTTAACTTTTCAACTAAACTTTTTAAACTTCCTGCAGTATCAATCATATCATCAATAATCAAAACATTACAACCTTCAACTAATCCTGCAACTTTTAATTGTTCTATTTTATTTGCTTCACTATTAGATCTAATTTTAAATGCCTGTGCAGCCCGAGCATTTAAGTTTATTGCATAAAGTTCTGCTCTTTTTGCTCCGCCAGCATCTGGAGCCATAACAACCAAATTATTTTTTGAAGTATAAACTTTTTTAAATTCTTTTATAAGATATTCTGAAGCAGGCAGATTATCTATTTTTGTTTTTTTATAAAATCCAACCATTTGTGGTGCATGTAAATCTGAAGTAATAACGTTATCAAAACCAGAAGTTTCTATCAAATCAACAGCAAGTCTTGCAGTTAGTGGTTCTCTACCATTTGACTTATCTTGTCTAGAAAAAGGATGATAGGGTAAAATTGCTGTAATTTTAGAAGCTCCAGCTCTTTTTAATGCATCTCCAGTTTGTAATAATTCAAAAAAATTCTGATAAACATTTCTGTTTGAATTTGGATCAAAACAGCACTGTACCAAATAAACATCACAACCTCTAACACTATCTTCAATTATGACTTTCGTTTCACCATCTGCAAAATCAATAGTTTTTAACGGAGAAACTTTAATTCTAAGTCGTTTAGAAATTTTATCTGCAAACTGCCCACCCGAACGATTAGCGAATAGTTTTAGTTTACCTCTTGACATAACTGCAAAACATATTTAGTTCTTATAAACATTATTGTTCTACTAAATAAACATAAAGAGTTTCAAACGGAATTTTTTGTTCTGATAATTTTTTGTATTTAAAACCATATTTTCTTATTATTTTATCAACATCCGGTGTTAAAGAACTAAAAACAATTAATATTTTACCATCTTTATTTAAATATTTTTTAACTTGAGAAAAAAATCTTATTAATATTTCATTTCCTTTTTTTCCACCAGTAGTTAATAATTTAGAATCTTCTGGTTCTTCTTCATCTTCTGGCAGGTAAGGCGGATTAAATATAATTAAATCAAATTTTTCATTTATTTTTTCAAACAAATCAGATTTTACACAATTAATACCTTTTTTTCTAACAAAATCAACACATTCTTGGTTAATATCTAAAGCTAAAATTTTAGCTTCTTTTGCAGCTTCAGCTTGAATTCCAGAACCAGTACCTACATCTAAAACTTTCATACCTTTCTTTACATACTTTCTAACTTGTTCTTCTAATAAATAAGAATCTTCTGCTGGTTCGTAAATCATTTGATATTTATACTAGAATGATCCAAAATAAGTTTTTCAAGTTCTCCTGATGGCATGTCAAGATCTCTAACTATTCTTTCTACGATTTTATATGGTTCTGCAGGGAGTAATGATTTTAAAGGTGCAAGTATTTTTTCCTTAATACTTTTTATTCTTTTTTGTTCTGTATAATAAATCTCAAATCCATCTTCTATCTCTTCTCGATGTTCATCAATGTAATCAGATCCTTTTGTTCTTATCATGCTGGAAAAATATATAGTTCGATAATAAATTCTATCTCCATCAGGAAATGTTAATAATGCCTCTGTTTTCAAGTCTCTCGTTAATGTTCCACCATTCATAAAAACAAGAATTAAAAACAACTTATAAACTTATTTAATTTCTTTAAAATATTCTTCAACCCTTTCTAAAATATTTTTCATATAAAACTCTTTTACATGTTTATTAAAAATAACGTGCATATCTTCAAAATCAGTTATTCTATATTGATTTTTAATATTTTCAATTAAATATAAATCTTTTAATCTTTTTAACTGTCTTCTGACATTTGAAGAAGCAACACCTTTCATTGCTAATCTTTGTTTTTTTCTTTGTGCAACAACTTGATCTCTAATTTCTTCAGAATTCATTAATATTTTTTTATTTTTATTATTTAGTAAGACTTGTAAAATATCAACAACTATATCTCTAGAATCTCCAGGTTGTAATAATCCAACAGACAAACACAATTTCCTTGTTAATTCTCTTTTTGAGCTAGAACTTGGTTTTTCATACCTTCTCAAAGTTATCTCAGCTAAAGGCACATCTTTTGAAATTGTTTTAGGCATAGCTTAAAGATGATGAGCATCGTTTAAATATTTTTTGTATTTTAAAAATAAATTAATCATTCTTACAACAATAAGATTTATATACAAACCAAACGAAAAAACAGAGTTAATAGTACTAGACATGAACTTAGATGAAGAAAAAATGCGTGATCAAATAACTGCAGCATTAAAAAAGAAGATTTCTGGTGACGTAGCAGTAAACTTAATTTCTGGCTCTGGAAAAGAACATATGGCTTTATTAGGGGCACTAACTAAATGCGGTGTTGGGATAAGATTTGTGACTTCAACAGAACAAGGTATTAAAGAACTTTAAGAACTTTTATAAAAGACTATTTACTTTCGAAGGTTATGAAACCAAGATTATTAAATGACAATTCTCCATTAGAGGATAAGTTATTTAATTTATTATTGAGGGACGGATCACTAGATAAAGATCAAATTGCCGGAAGGTTATATATTTATCAGGGTAATTTAGTCCAACAATTAAGAGATTTAGAAAAATGGTCTACTTGGTTAACATCTTATTTTGAACGCCCAGAATATGAATCACTAGTTAAAACAGATCCAACTAGGGCTGAATTGTATAGAGTATATGATATCGATACCTGTTCACATAGGATTATCAGAAAATTAAAGCAATTAAAATATTTAAGATGGTACTAACTAATTTTAGAAACCTTTATATTTTTTGTTTAATAATTCCTTTTTATGGGTTTGTTTGATGAAATTCTACACGATAATGAAAGCTTATTCTCAGATGAAATAGCTCTAGATTATGATTATATTCCAAAAGAAATTCCCTTCAGAGAACAACAACAGCATTTCATAGCTAGTTGTATTACTCCTTTAATAAATAATAAAACTGGCAGAAATTTATTCATTCATGGTGCTCCGGGTATTGGTAAAACTTTAGCAGCTTTATATGTTAAAAGAGAATTAGAAGAAAAATACGATAACATTTATTCTATTTACGTAAATTGCTGGAAAAAAGATACAAGTTACAAAATACTTATAGATATTTGTGAACAAATTGGTTACAAATGGACCCATAATAAAAGAACTGATGAATTAATGAAAATAATAACTAATATATTAAACAAAAAAAGTTGTGTTATATTTTTAGATGAAGCAGATAGAGTTAAAGAATTAGATATACTATACTCATTTTGTGAAGATTTAATAAAAAAATCAATAATTTTAATAGCAAATGATAAAAATTGGTTTTTAAATTTAGATAATCGTGTTAAATCTAGATTAGTTCCAGAACTTTTAGAATTCCAACCTTACAATTCTGTAGAAACTGCAAGCATTATGAGAAAAAGAGCTTCTTATGCATTTTCTCCTAGTGTTTGGGAAGAAGAGGCTATACAATCTATAATTAACAAAACAATAGAAATGCAAGATATTAGATCTGGTTTATTTCTATTAAGAGAAGCCGGTAATATTGCAGAATCAAAAGCTTCAAGAAAAATTAAAAAAGAGCACGCAGAAAAAGCACTTTCAAAACTAACTAATTTCAAAATAAAAAATTCTAAAGATTTTTCAAATGAAGAGCAAAGAATATTAGAATTAGTAAAAAATAATTCTGGAAAAACAATAAAAGAAATACATGATAGCTGTAAAAATGAATTCGCTTACAGAACTTTTTTTAGAAAACTAGAAGAATTAGAAAAAGCAAACATGATAGAAATAGTAGAAGTGCCTGGAAAGTCTAGTATTGTTAACTATGCAAAGAAGTTGACTGATTTCTAATATTACAAACCTATCTTAATATGTTTATATATCTTATACGGCTTAGAACTATTATCCCTTCTGACAATTGTAATTCTATCTAAGACCATAGAATCAACAGGTGATTTTATTTTTTGTAAATTTTCTACTTTTGCAGGAAATGCTAAGGTAATATGCAATGGATGAAATTGATGTTCTTCTTTTTTTATAGCATGTTTATTCCTTAATTTTTGTAATTTTATTTGTAATCTTTTTATTTTGTCTGTTCTTTTTATTTCTATTCCTGTCCAAAAACGATTTGGAATAATACTAGTGTAATTTTTTGGTTTCAAAATAAGTGGTTTCTCATTTTTACATAGTTTTTTTAACTCATTTTCAAATTCGATATAATTCTTCATTTGAAAACCACCAGATATCAAAGACATATGTATTGGATATTGTAAAGCTTGGGTAGAATAAACCATTTTACAAACTTTTGAACGGATTTTTGATATTTTATCTCTTTCTTTTAAATGTGGAATAAATAAAATATTATAACTGGATACCATATTTTCATAGAATCTTGTTTATTTATAAAATTGTCTAAACGCTTGCCAGCTTGCCAACCACCTGCGCCAGATATATAAACAATTTTACCAATATTATTTCTAGTTGGAGGTGGTTTCAAAATGGTTGGGATAATAAAACAAGACTACTACGCAGAAAACGAGGTGGATGTTCATATTTGGAGGGTTTTACACGGACAAAATTTACGCAAAAGAGGTGTAAACCATGAACTATTATGACCCAGAAAGCCTACAAATTCTTGCAGAAAACGATGAAATTGAAGATTGGGAAGAAGCATGGATGGTGGGGTTTATAACAACAGAAATCTAAACGTTTAAAAACTTCTAATTTTTCTTATTTTTATGAATATCTTAGCATTTACAGATACACATTTTGAAGATCATATACCAGCAAAACTCATAGCCAAGGCTAAAGAAGCAGATATTGTAGTTTGCGCAGGCGATTTCACTAATTTTGGCAGAAATATAAAAAAAATAATGAAGGATTTCCTAAAATTCAACAAACCAGTTTTATTAATTCCAGGAAATCATGAAGAAGGTGAAGATTTTAAAGAATACAAGACTTATAAAAACATACAAATAATTCACAAAAAAGGGTTTATTATAAATGATTTTCTATTCATAGGTTATGGTGGTGGAGGTTTTTCAGAAAGATATGATGATTTAGAAGCAATGATACCAAAGATTAAAGAAAAACAAGCAAATAAAAAAATAATATTTGTTACTCACGCCCCAGTTTACGGAACTTCAACTGATAAATTACATGGTATGGGTCATGTTGGAAGTAAATCCGCATTAAAGTTTGTAAAAGAAATTAAACCTATGTTGGTTCTTTGTGGCCATATAGAAGAAAACTTTGGTCAAATAGATCATATAGGAAAAACAATAATAATTAATCCAGGTAATGAAGGCCAAATTTTAGAAGTTTAACAAAAAATTTATAAATGAATTATAAATCCCGTTGATATGACCTGGGAAACAGAATTAATAAGGTTTTTTGGATATCATCCATTGAAATCAATGAGCACAAGTGAAACTATGGTGTATAAAGCAAGAACTAAAGGTTCACTTGCTGTTGCCAAGATAGCATGCAGTCCAGAATATGCTGAAGATCTACAAGAAGAAAGAGATAGATTAGCCGAAAATCAAGATTTAGAATGGATGCCAAGATTGATTAGATATCAAGATTATTTAGGTAGTACACCAGAGGAAGATAGAATCTTAGAACTTTTCCACAAGGAAGGTTGGACAATGAGTAATCCAGTTATTTTACTAAAAGAGTTTACTCTTGGAGTAAGTTTATCTAAATTTCCCGGAGCAAAATTAAACGGAAGACAATACTTAAATGTAAGGCATCAAGTTGATGAAATGCATTCTAGAAATTACGCAGGATTAGATATAGTACCATGTAATATTTTAGTTCAAGGCCCAACTCTAGCTACATTATTTGATCTTGGACCATCTCTTAGCGCTAAAAGTTTTAGTGAAAGAAAATATGATGATGTAATGAGTTTAGCTAGTTTACTTCAAGAATAAATTTTCAGCAATTCTTCTGTTTTACTTTTTATTTTTTCTATTGTTTTTTGTGACATTCCTTGCCTATTAGTTTGATAAGTAAATATAGTATTTATTATAGAATTTTTATCTAAATTTACTTCATGCTTACTTTCTTTAATGAGCTGTTTTATTAAACTAATCCAAACTTCATTTGTAAGAGTAGTATAGAATTTGTCTTTTTCATAAACTATATAATTCATAAATAAAAAATCATCTCTTGGAACCCCTCCCCAATAAACTCCTTTTTGTAAAGAAGGTTTTGAGAAAATATATCCATTTTCGAATGGTTCCACCTCTCTGTCTACTCTAATTTTTTTACCTGAAAAATCATAACCTTCTTGGTAAATTTCTGGCTTTGTTTTTAAAAATCCTTTTAAGTTACCTTGCAAAGTGCAAAAAAGAGCAAACGGTTTAGGATTATAAACAAAAATATCTACTTGTACGCCACTAACTAATCTTGATACCCAAAAGAAATGTATTTTTTCATCAACAAATAATTTCACTACTTTTTCCGGGGTTGTTTGATTAAAGTAAGGTGTTCGCATTAATTGTTCAACATTTTCTTTATCAATAACAATCACCATATCAATGTCACACCAAGGGGCAACAGAAAGGTTTTGACCATAACCCATAGAACCTCCGAGAACAATACATTTTACATAAGGTTTTATTTGATTGGAAATATAATCTACTATTTCTAATCTTTTTTTTGTTTCCTTTTTTGAAGTAATCACATTTTTATGAATAAACTATTCAATTTAAACCTTTTGTTATTTCAAGAATAAATTCTGAAAGTTCATATAAATTATTTTTTCCATTTCTTCCACAGTCATTTTTTTTATTTCTGCAATTTTTTTCAGAGATTCTTTAATAAAAGCAGGTTCATTTGGTTCATTTTCAATTGGAGATAAATAAGGGGCATCAGTTTCAGTTAATATTCTATTTAATGGAACTCTCGAAACTAATTTTCTAAATGTTTTACTTTTAACAACTGAAGTAGGTATTGTAAAATAATATCCATTTTTTACTCCTCTTTCAACTAATTCTTTATTTCCAGAAAAACAATGCATTACAACTTTTTCAGCTTTAGATTCTTCCAATGTTTCTAATGTCTCTAACTCAGCATCTCTTGAATGAACTATCACAGGAATATTTAATTCTTTACTTAGTCTAATAAATTTAGAGAAAACTTCTTTTTGTCTTTCCATATTTTTAACTCTAAAATTATCTAGACCAACTTCACCTATTGCAAAAGGTTTATTTTTTTTAATAAATCTAATTTCATCATCAATTTCTTCATCAGTTAATTCAACAGCATGCGAAGGATACATTCCTAAAGCAATTTTAACATTTTTATATTTCTTAATATACTCTAAATTTTTTCTATTACTTTTTGGATCAGTAGAATTACTAATTATACAGTAAAAATCTTTTGCTCTTTTCATTACTTCTTCTAAATCTTTTTGCTTTTCCAGTAAATCCAAATGACAGTGCACATCAACTAACATAAATAAAAAAGAGATAAGTTATTTTTAAATCTTACTTAAACAACCCGGCAAAAGGTGCTGCAAAATATCCAAGTAAAGCAGGTATCATAAAAAATAATAATAATAATAACAATACAACACTAACCAAACTAAATATTATCTTTGCTTTTTTCTTATCTTTTATAAAATGATTTAATGCAATGTAAAACATTAATCCACCATCAACAATTCCCATTGGTAATAAATTAACTAAACCAACCATAAGATTAGTCAAGAATATCCAATAAATTAATATGCTAAACCAAACCAAAGTTTTTAATTGGAATAATCCATATTTTTCAACTAGTTCAGGATTGTAATCAGCTTTAACACCTAAACTAACTCCCATATAACCATAATCTTTTCCATCTGGATGTTCCATCAAAGTTAAATAATAAGTTCCGTTTTCAGTAACTAAAGTTATTTTTTCATAAGGCTCTGTTAGATTCAGCACGTTAGTTAAATCATCTAGTTTAGTAACTTCAAAACCATTTATTTCTGTTACAATCTCTCCAGCTTTAATTCCAGCTAGTTCAGCAGGTCCACCTTCATTCACACCAGCTATTACAACTCCTTGTTCTTGCATCAAATTTGCAGTTAATGGACTAACTAATAAAGCCAATATCAAAAAGAAAACTCCTGCAGTAATAAAATTCGCAAATGTTCCAGCAGACAAAACAGCAAGTTGTGCTTTCTTAGATTTTTTCTCCATATCTTTTTCATCTTGCTCAACAAAAGCTGCAGGTATTATAGGTAATATTATTCCAAATATTGCAAAACCAGAAGACTTTATTTTAATTCCATGCATTCTAGCAAAAATTCCATGACACATTTCATGAACTGTTGCTAAAATAAATATAGCTAATATCCAATGAATAAACGATAAATGTGGTAATCCCGGTATTGTAGCTCCAGGTAACAAAGGTGCAACTACTGCTTCCTTTTTTACAAAGAAATATCTATAAACCGATAATAAAAATAAAAAAGTCATTAAAGCCATACCAATAAAACCAATAGTAATAGAAGTATAACTTAAAGCATTTTTATGTTTCTTTAATTTTGCTGCAATGGAGTCCATTTTTTTCAGACCCCATTTTGTTCTGTACATAATCATATATATAAAATAATAAACAACTTTCTGAACTTCAACTTTTTTCTTGTTTGACAATAAAAAAATAGTAAGAACTAAACCAAACAACACAAGGAAAAAATAATCTATATTTGCATTTACTAAAGAAATTATATCCATTTTATTTAGCTTTTCTTAATGTTCTAAATGCCTTACCACCGCATTTTTTACAAAGTATCTTTCCCTGTAACACTCTTTGCATCGTTGACTTTTGTTTGGACTTGCATCTCTTGCAAACAAATACATTCTTAAACAATCTCGCATGTGCTTCTTCAAACTTTACCATTTTATTTGTTAGATCTCATCACTCTTTGACCAATTATTATCCAATAACTTATTTGCTCGCCTTCTTTCACATCATTTTTCATATCTTCAGGTATTTCCAAATCAAATGTTTCATATGTTTTCATATCCATAACATTTGCTTTACTTCCCGTTATTGAAAGAACTTGTGCCATTTCCTTTTCTATAATCGGAACATCTATTTTATCATGTCCAGGCAAAATCTTTATTATTTTTGATCCATCAGTCAAACCAACTGCAGTCACTCTTGCTTTTGCATGTCCGTGTTTTCCTGTTTTTGAAATATCTATTGAAGTAATCTTACATGCTTTTCCATCAAAGATAACAAAACCACCTACTTTCAAACTTGCTGCATTAGTTACTTTTGTTTCCATACAGAAAACAAAGGTAAACAAGTTATTTATAAAAGTTGTGTTTATAATTTTCTCAAAGTTCTTACTATTTTATTTAATTCTTTTTTATTTTTTTTAGAACTTAACTTTTCTGTAACAAAATTTTCCAGTTCTTTTAATCTTCTTTTGCTTTCCTCTAACTCTTTGGATAAATTTGCGATTGCACACCAAAGTTGAGATTTTCCCGGGTTACTTGAAATTTGGATAGCTTCTTTTTCTTTTATAGTTTGATTTATCCTTAATTCCAAATGTTCTTTTATATTATTATTTACTTTATTTCTCCATACCATTGTAAAAAAGGAAATTAACAAAAATTTATATAACTAACCCTTCTTCAGTTAAATTTAAATACATAACTCAAATTGTTTTAAAAAATGGCAAAGATAGCAAAGAACGATTTTGTAGAAATACATTATACTGGAAAAATAAAGATATTAGATAGAATATTTGATTCTAGTGATGAACAAATTGCCAAAACTAATAACATTTTCAGTAAAAATATGAAATACGGTCCAATAATGATATGTATTGGTGAGCATAATGTAATAAAAGGCTTAGATTCTAAGCTAGAAAATAGAGAAACTGGCAAAACATATGAAATAGAAATCTCTGCAGAAGAAGGTTTTGGTAAAAAAGATCCAAAACTAATGAAAATAGTTTCTGCTGCACTATTCAAAAAACAAAACATGCAACCTTATCCAGGTTTACAAATAAATGCAGATGGTGCAATTGCAACAGTCAGAAGTGTTAATGGTGGCCGTATAAACCTAGATTTTAATCATCCTTTAGCAGGCCGTGACTTGATTTACACAATAAATGTTTTAAGAAAAGTAGAAGATATCAAAGAACAAGTAGCTAGTTTAATAAAATTTAATCTTTTACTTCCAGAAGACAACTTTAACATTGAAATATTGGAAGACACATTGAAAATTACTTCTAAAATAAAGATTCCGGCATCTTTACAAGAGCGTTTTGAAAGAAAAGTAAAATTATTAATCCAAAAAATAAAAAAAGTTGAGTTTTTAGAAGAAAAACCTAAATAATAACTTCAGAATAATTAACTTTATAAATTAACTAAGATTCCCCCTCTATATTACAAAAAAGAGGCATAAATGGTTGATTTTATACAAAAGGTAGCTAGGCAAGATTTCATTTCTGAGAAAAGACTTCCAGATAAAATGACAGATATTGATCAAGAGTTAGAACAAATATTAAATGCTCAAAAGGCAAGAATAAAAGTTATTGGTGCAGGTGGTGCCGGCAATAATACTATCAACAGAATGTATGAAGTTGGAATTTCTGGTGCCGAAACTATAGCAATTAATACTGATGCTCAAGATTTACTTTACACAAAAGCAACTTATAAAATTTTAATAGGCCGTGAAACAACAAAAGGATTAGGTGCAGGTAGTTTACCTCAGGTTGGAGAAGAAGCTGCTAAAGAAAACGAATCCGATATTAGAGAAGTATTAAGGAATTCTGATATGGTTTTCATTTGCGCAGGTATGGGTGGTGGAACAGGTACAGGTTCTGCTCCAGTCATAGCAGATGTTGCTAAAAAAATGGGTATATTAACTGTTGCCGTAGTTACATTACCATTCCAAATGGAAGGCAACCGAAGATATGAAAACGCTTTAGTTGGATTAGAAAAATTAGAACAATTTGTTGATACATTAATAGTTATTCCAAATGATAAATTATTAGAGCTTGCTCCTGACTTACCATTGCATACAGCTTTCAAAGTAGCTGACGAAATCTTAACTAACTCAGTAAAGGGCATTACAGAGCTAGTTACAAAAGCAGGTTTGGTCAACCTGGATTTTGCAGATATAAGAACTGTTATGGGTAAGGGAGGAGTTTCGATGATTGGTGTTGGCGAATCTGACAGTGAAAACAGAGCAATAGAAGCAGTGGACAAAGCAATCAACAATCCATTATTGGATGTTGAAATAACAGGGGCAACTGGTGCTTTAATCAATGTTTGTGGTGGTCCAGATTTAACATTAGAAGAAGCAAAAACTGTGGTTGAAGCAATCTCTGATAAATTAGATGAAGATGCAAGAATAATCTGGGGTGCACAAATATCAGAGGATTTAGAAAAAACAGTTAGGGTAATGTTAATAGTAACTGGAGTTAAAAGCCCTCAAATTTTTGGTAAGAAAAAAGAGCACAAAGAAAATAAAAATCGTGAAGTTGAAGAAGAGTTAGGTATTGATTTTATAGATTAATTTAGAAACCTTTATAAATCGAGTATTTTCCTCAAATTGATAAACTTTCTTAGTCATAAATGAAGTAAAAATGGAACAACAAGAATCGATGCAATTGGAGAAAAGAACGATTAGCTCAAGGTTTAAAAGTTTTATTCTTCAATGTAAAAGAGTATTTCAATTAACTAAAAAACCAACAAAAGAAGAATTAAAAATAATAGTTAAGGTCACGGCAATAGGTATTGCTATAATTGGAGGAATTGGTTTCCTAATTCATTTGTCTTGGGAATTACTAAAATAAAATGGAATCGCAAATATACACATTAAGAACAACAGCAAACAGAGAAGATCAAGTTTTAGATTTCGTAGCTGCAAATGTAGAAAAAAAAGGATTAGGTGTATTCAGTTTATTCAGACCCCACGGTTTACGTGGTTACATATTCATCGAAGCTGCTTCTAGAGGAGATGCAGAAGAAGCATGTGCTGCAGTTCCTTACGCTCGAGGATTATTAGCTGCAACATTAACATATCAAGAAGTAGAACATATGTTAGAGCAAGCTAAAGTCGTAGTAGATATAAGAAAAAATGATATTGTTGAAATAATAACAGGTCCATTTAAGAGGGAAAAAGCAAAAGTAGTTAGAATTGATGAAATAAAAGAAGAAGTTGTTGTAGAATTACTTGAAGCTGCAGTCCCAATTCCAATAACAGTTAAATTGGATTCTGTTAAAGTTATAAGAAGAGAAGGCGAGGAAGACAAAAATGGCTAAAGAAATTATAGATTTAATAGTTGATGGTGGTAAAGCAACATCTGGTCCAGCAATGGGTCAAAAGCTTGGTCCGCTTGGAATAAATATTCAAGATATTTTATCAAGCATAAATAAAAAAACAACAGAATTTGTAGGAATGAAAGTTCCAGTAAAAGTAATTATAGAAACAAAAGACAAATCTTTTGATATTGAGATTGGTGTTCCACCTGTTTCAGAATTAATAAAAAAAGAAGCAGGTTTAGAAAAAGGTTCAGGTTTACAAAAAATAAAGAAATCTGCTAATCTTGGAATGGAACAAATAATCAAAGTAGCAAAAATGAAATACGATTCAATGCTAGTAAGAGATCTCAAATCAGCAGTTAAAAATGTTATAGGTAGTTGTGGTACTCTTGGTGTTTTAGTTGAAGGCAAAGCAGCAAAAGATGCAAGCAAAGATGTTGATAAAGGAAACTATGATGATTTAATCAAGAAAGAAGTAACTACAATTTCTCAAGAGAAAAAACAAAAATTAAATGATGATTTAACAAGAATTAATGCTGAGTTAGAAAAAGAATTAGCTAAACAGAAAGCAGCAGAAGCGGCAGCAGCTCCAGAAGTAACAGCAGCTGCAACAACTGAAACAGCAGCTACTCCAGAAGCAACTCCAGCAGTAGCCGGAGCTAAAGGTGCACCAGCAGCAACAGGTGCTAAAGCAGCAACTCCTGCAGTAGATGCAAAGAAAGATAATAAAAAACCAGCAAAGAAAAAATAATTCTTTCTTTTTCTTTTTTTTAGTAAGCTTTATTAATGATATAAAACCGTTGAATTAATCAAGGGGTTATGGGGTAACTTGGTTAGCCCTCGAGGTTTGGGACCTCGAAATCCCGGTTCAAATCCGGGTAGCCCCATATTTAGAAAAGTTTTTAAACCGAGATTTAACTCAAAAACATATTCTGAACTTAAAAATGGCAAAAAAAATTAAAAGCAGTGGAAGATTTGGTGCACGTTATGGTTCTCCATTAAAACAAAAAAGAATTTTAATCGAAGAAAAACAAATAAAAAAATACAAATGCCCTTTATGCTTAAATTTAAAAGTTAAAAGATTAAGTTCTGGAATTTGGTATTGTACTAAATGTAACACAAAATTTGCAGGGAGAGCATATTCCTTCCAGGAGTAAAATGGCAGAATACAAATGTTTCGATTGTGGAAAGAAGATATCTTCCGATACAATTAAAAAAAGAGTTAGGTGTATATATTGTGGTTCTAAAATTTTATTTAAACCAAGAGCTGTGAAAACAAAAGTAAAAGCTATCTAAAAATGGATAATGTCGACAAAGAAACAAAGAGTAAAATATCCCGTTTACAAATATTAGAACAAAGAATAAATTCTTTCATTTTACAAAAACAAACTTTTCAGACACAGCTTTTAGAAACTGAAAACGCATTAGGTGAAATAGAAAATTCATCCGAAACTTACAAAATAGTTGGAAACATAATGGTTTCCACAGAAAAAAATGATCTAAAAAATGAATTAACTTCTAAAAAAGATGTTTTAAAATTAAAAGTTAAAAACATAGAAAAAGAAGAAAATAAGATGAGAGAAGAAGCAAACGTGCTACAAAAGGAAGTTCTTAGTAAGATAGGAAAATGAAAGGCCAAGAGTTAGATGAAATATTGGAATTGATAGTTCAACTACAAGAAGATGATTATGTGCCAAAGAATGTCAAATTAAGACTAGTAAATGCTTGCACGGCTTTGAAATGCCAAGGAAAATCTGTTTCTTTAAGAATTGATGAATCTTTACAAGAACTTGACGAAATAAGCGAAGATTCAAATATACCTGTGTACACAAGAACACAGATATGGAATATAGTTTCAAAATTAGAAGATATTAAATGATGGAAATCTTTATATATTCCTTATTATTTTCTTTAAATCAATATGAAAAACTTCCTTTCAAAATTAGGGACAGGAAAAAGTGGTGAAACTTCTAAACAAGATTTACCAACTGAATTTCAAGAAGACTATGTGGAATTAAGTGGTACACAAGATGGTCCAAAATCAAAAATCGTTGTTAGACCATTTGTAATACAAGACTTTACAGACATTAAGCCTGCATTAGATGCATTGAGAGAAGGCTACACAATTGTTTTGGCAAATGTTGGCCCATTAAAACAGAAAGATATGATTGAAGTAAAAAGGGCTGTTGCTAAATTAAAGAAAACTTGTGAAGCAATTGATGGAGATATAGCAGGTTTTGGTGAAGACTGGATTGTAATAACTCCGAGTTTCGCAAGTGTTTTTAGAAATAAAGACATCGAAAGCATTGATGGTCAAGAATAACTATATTTTTTCCTTTTAATTGTATAGTGGTAACAAATAGATAGATTTATAAATACTTATTATCTCCAATTTTTCATGAAAATAGGCAGTTCACTTAGGAAATTTGGATTGGCTACATTAGTAGCTACATCTTTGTATGGTTGTACTGAGGCAACTAGCCCAACAGCACCTCCAGTTAACCCGCCTGTACAAAATCAAGCTCCTGATACACAAATCACAAATTATGCGATAAATGGTAATACTGTTAGTTTTTCTTTCTCCGGTTCTGATTCAGATAAAACAGTTAAAAGTTATGAATATACTCATGACGGCACACCAAATTGGACTCCTACTAATTCAACAAATTTATCTTTACAATTTACAAATGGTTCTCATTGGTTTAAAGTAAGATCAATAGATGATAAACTTCTATCAGATCCAACGCCTGCTTCTGTTTCTTTCTCAGTTAATAATCAACCAATTGATACTCAAAATCCAGATACCCAAATAACTTCTGGTCCATCTGGAACAATAGCAGTAAATAATTTTCAATTTACTTGGACTGGTACAGATAATCAAGCTACAGCAAGTCAATTAGTTTTTTCAAAATATCTTAACGGTCATGAATCAACATGGGGGCCTTGGGAGTCTACAACATCAAAATCATACCAAGGGGTGCCAAATGGAAGTTATACATTTATGGTAAGATCAAAAGATCCGTCTGGAAATATAGATCAAAGTCCCGCTTTGAATCCAGTTACAGTTAATGTTTCAAATCCAAATCCAGAATTTTTAGATATATTAGCAGAATATCCAATTCCTAATCCTCCAGAAACTGGTTGGAAAGGAATTGATGTTGATGACACTTACATTTGGACGGTTGCCAATATGAATCTTGAAAAAAGGTTAAAGTCTGATCTTTCCATTTCAGTATCCCAACCACTACCAGCAGGTATAGAAGAAGGATCATTTGGTATAACAGACTTACAAATTGTAGGAAATGAGATTGTAATCCATGCACCCCCTTCAGCGAAATTTTATTTTTTAGATAAAAATAATCCATCCTCAATAAAAAGAACTATAACTGTTCCAATAACCGCTAGTGGCTTAAACACGGCTTGGAGCATTGATTATCTTAACGGAAACTTTTATTTAGTAACATCAAATTCGACTAAAGTTCACAAAACTGATGCAAATCTAAATTTGATGCAAAGTTATACTATTCCAGGTTCTGGTCAATATTATTATGGTGAATTAACACATGATAATTCAAATTTTTGGGTCATTGGATGTGATTATTCTAATACAAATATAAGTAATTTATGGAAATTAGATTCAAATTTTTCTCCAATTGGTTTATATAATTTTGAATATGATACAAACACAACATTTTTTGATAACCCTGGCTTATTGGATTGGCAAAACAATTCATTTTGGGTTGTCGCAGCAACAAATGGAATTCCTACAGTATATCAACACAAAGGAAACTAATTTTTCAATAATTTTATAAATCTTTTCTCTTATTACTCTTTATATGGATGAATTAAAGAATCAAAAATGCCCAGTATGTGGCAAAAACAAATTAACTTTAAGAGAAGAAGACATAGATGTTCCTTTCTTCGGTAAAACATTTGTGTTCTCAATGTGTTGTGAAGAATGTAATTTTTCAAAAGCAGATGTTGAAGCTGCAGAGCAAAAAACTCCTGTAAAAATAACATTTGAAATAAATTCAGAAAAAGATATGTCTGTTAGAGTTATTAAATCTAGTAATGCTTTAGTTAAAATTCCTCAAATGAAAATGAGTATGGAACCCGGCGAAGCTTCAGACGGTTTTGTTTCAAACATCGAAGGGTTATTACATAAATTTGAATTAGTATTAGAACAACAAAGAGATACTGCGGAAGAAGAAGATGTTAAAAAACAGGCAAAAAATTTATTGAAAAAACTATGGAAAGTGAAACTCGGAGACCAACCATTAAAGATTATAATTGAAGATAAATCAGGAAATTCTGCAATAATTAGTGATAAATCTAAAATAGAAAAATGGAAATAAAAGAAATTCAAGGAGTAAAAACAATATTCATTCCTGCTAAAGTCAAAGATATTGATTTATCTATTCTAAAAAAATTAAAAATAAAAGAAAAGAGAATTGGTTTAGTCTCTGCAGTTCAGTATGTTGATTATTTAGAAGAAGTTAAAAAAATTCTAGAAAAAAATAATTACAAAGTAGAAATTGCTGGTCAAATGGTTGGTTGTAATTCTTCAAAGGCAATAAAACTAAAAGATAAAGTAGATTGCTTTGTTTTCTTTGGGTCTGGTGAATTCCATCCTTTAGAATTAGTAAACACAACAGGAATAAAAAAAATTTATATTGTTAATCCAGTTTCAAAGACAGTCTCTAAATTTTCAGAAGAAGAGTTAGATAAATTAACTAAAAAAAGACAAGCACTAATAAAAAAATATTTAATGGCAGATAGAATTGGCGTTTTAGTTTCAACTAAACCAGGTCAAAATGCATTAAAAGCAGCTTTAAAATTCGCAAAAACTTGTGGCAAAGAAGCTTATGTGTTTATGGCAGATGAAATTGACATAAATGGTTTAGAAAATTTCAATGATATAAAAATATGGGTAAATACAGCTTGCCCAAGAATAGAGTCAAATAATATTATTTCTTTAAAAGATGTAATGGGTAATTCTTTAGTTAACTATCATACTTACTGAAAACTCATATCTTCACTGTCAAGAAGATAAGCTCTTAAAGCCCAGATATATCTCTCATCTACTAATTGTCTATGTTTTGGTTGATTAGTCAAATAATCCACACCAGATTTATAAAAACTATTGAATGCTGCAAACCTATTGTTCCATAAAGAAGGTTGATTTCTTTCCATTTCTCTCAACTTATCTCTAACTTCTCTAGTACCGGAATATCTCTCCCTATACTGACGAACTTCTTCATCGCTCAAACTTGTTAGTCCAACCCCATGTAATATTTTAATAAGATTTGGATGAATCATTTTAATAATAGTCAATCAATACTTCCTTATAAAATTAATCATAATCCAAAAGATATAAAAACAATAATCATTCTTTAAAAAATCATGAAAGTTGAAGATAAAGTATTAGACTTAGCAAAAAGAAGAGGTTTTGTATGGGGGCCAAGCCCAAATATTTACACAGGTGGTTTATCTGGTTTCTATGATTGGGGCCCATTAGGTAAATTATTAAAAAATAAAGTAGAAAATGTAATTAGAAAAGGATTTTCTGCCTTTGAATTTTGGGAAGTAGAATGTCCAACAATAATGCCAAAAGAAGTTTGGCAAGCTTCAGGTCATTTAACAAATTTTGTCGATTACATAACTAAATGCAAGAAATGCAATTCTTCTTACAGAGTTGATCATCTTATAGACGGTTTAGAAGAAAAAGATCCTGAAAAAATAAAAAAAATAATTACCCACAAAAATATAAAATGTCCTTCTTGTAAAGGAGAACTTGGAAATGTTGTTCCAACAAATTTAATGATGAAAACTGTTGTTGGGCTAGATCAAGAGGTTTTCTTAAGACCTGAAACCGCGACAACAACTTATTTATTATTTCCAGAATTATATAGATTTTTTAGAACAAAAATTCCTTTTGGTGTATTCCAAATTGGTAAAGCTTATAGAAACGAAATAAGCCCAAGGCAAGGAGTTTTTAGAACAAGAGAATTTACACAAGCAGAAGCACAGTTATTTATAATGAAAGAACAAGAAACTCAATTTAGCCAGTTTAAAGAACATTCTCAAAAATTATTACCTTTACTAAAATATGGTTCAGAAAAAATAGAAAAAGTAAAACTTGGTGAAACAATAAAAAAGAATTTTATGAAGAAAGAAGCTTATTCGTTTATGGTTTATGTTGCATATCAATTAGTCGAAAATATGGGTTTTGATAAATCAAAGATAAGAATAAGACAACACAACCCGGCAGAACTTGCATTTTACGCTGATGACGCATGGGACATAGAAGTTCTAACAGAAAGATATGGCTGGTTTGAAATTTGTGGTATCCATGATAGAACTGATTATGATTTAAAACAACATGCAACTTTCTCAAAAACAAGAATGGATGTTCAAAATCAATCTCCAAATATTTTAGAAATTGCATTTGGATTAGAAAGAACAACTTATGTTTTACTAGAAAATTCATTAATTGAAGACAAAGAAAGAGATTGGATACATTTCCAACAAGGTATGGCACCAATAGATGTAGCTATATTCCCTTTAATGTCAAAAGATGGCTTAGACAAGTTAGCTAAAGAGATATTCAATGATCTAAACAAAGAATTTGTTTGTGTTTACGATGATTCTGGTAGCATTGGAAGGCGTTATAGAAGAATGGACGAAGTCGGTACAAGCTTTTGTATAACTATAGATCATGATTCATTAACTAGTAAAGATATCACAATAAGAGAAATTTCAAGCATGAAACAGATTAGAATAAAAATAGATGATTTATCAGAAACAATAAGAGATTTATTAAATAAAAAAGTCAAGTTTGAAGAATTATGAATAAATTGATATTAAGTGTTGGGCTTGCTTTAGTTTTTATTATTTTATGGAGTTTTCAATATTATTTTTCTAAGAAAAATGGGGTATTAGATCGATTCAAAAAACATACAGCTACTTTTTATTTAGACTGGATATTCTTACCATTCAATATTTTATGGCCATTTGTTGTTATAACCACATTTGAAGAGTTTCTAATCATTTTAATTCCTGTATTTATTATACATATTTTGATTCATATTTATTGGTTAAAACATTATATTTCTAATGGAAAAGAAAAAAATCATCTTTTTAATGAGAGTAAGAATAATATAACTGGTGCAGGTTATTCTCACTTCATTTTTTCAACAATACAATCAAGTCTTGTTTTTAGTTTTTTTATATTTTCTATAAACTCTTTTTTAACTTATGTTTCTTACGTACTTTTATTGTTGTTTTTTTTAGGAGGAATAGTTAGTTCTAAGAAAATCCATGGAAAAGTACAAACTTCAGATTTGATTTTTATAATATTAGGGATAATAACTTTAATTGTTAGCTTTATTTTATAATCCGCATAATTCTCCGACTTTTATACCTAACATAGCCCTACCAGAATTAGGCTCAATAATTGTAACTATTTCATACTCTTTTAAATTTGTCTTCACAATTATACTATCTCTTGCACGTTTATCTGCCAAAGACTGTGCCAAAGAATCTAAATTATTTATTTTGTATCCATTTACTTCAGTTATAATTTCTCCAACTTGCATACCTGCCGATTCAGCAGGAGATTCATTAGCAAATTCAGTAATAATAACATTGCAATCCTCCGCATTTGTTATTTTGTTACTAATAATTTGATCATAAATCAAACTAAAAGTCAGAGGATTTAATAACAAAATAGCAGCTATCGCAAAATACCAAGAATTTTTCTTTGTTTTTTTCTTTTTTCTAGTCAATCTTCCATAAACAAACAAAAGTCCGCAACTTAATGGGTAATAAATTATCATCGAAACAAATAAATTAATCAATATCCAACCAATTTGCCAATAAATAGGTTTAGTCAATAAAACAAATTTATATAAAAAATTAGGATTTATAAAAATAACAATTGCCATTAAAGCAGATATCAGAAAGTCAATCACTATTTTTGATTTGTTAAGCTTGAAGATTTCATTAAAACCCATATCATTTTCTAAGCAGCATTATATTTAAACTTTTTTAAATCGAAACATTTATAAATAACATATGATTTCCATATCATATGAATACAGAAACATATATACAATTTTTTAAGGCTCTGAGTAGTGATACGAGACTAAGTATTATATTATGCTTAGAAAAAAATTCAAAAAACGTAACCGAAATAGTTAATGAGTTAAAAATGGAGCAAAGCAGAATTAGTCACAATCTACAATGTTTAGAAAAGAACGGATTTGTTACAGTAAAACAAAATGGAAAACAAAGAATATATTCATTAAACAAAGATACAATAGCCCCAATATTGAAGGATACAAAAAAACATACACAAAAATATAACATAAATAGGTGCTAAAATGGAAAATTATGATGTAATAATTGTTGGTGGTGGCGCAGCAGGTTTAACTGCAGCTATCTATACTTGTAGAAAAAAGTTAAAGACAGCAGTAATAAGTTTAGATCTTGGCGGTCAAACAATGTTAACTAATCATATTGAGAATTACCCTGGTTTTGATTTAATTCCCGGCCCAGAATTAATGTCTAAATTTGAGCAACAAGCTTCTAAGTTTGGTGCCGAAATAATTATGGGGGAAGTGGAATCCATAAAAAAGAAAAAGAATTCATTCTCAGTAGAATTAAAAACTAAAGAGAAATACGAATCAAAAACAGTTATACTTGCTTTTGGTAAAACTGCTAGAAGACTGAACATTCCCGGAGAAGACAAATTCTTTGGCCGTGGCGTTTCAACTTGTGCTACTTGCGATGCACCATTTTACAAAGAAAAAACAGTTGCAGTCATTGGTGGAGGAAACTCAGCGTTAGAAGCAGCAGAATTGTTAACTCAATTTGCAAAGAAAGTCTATCTAACTCACAGAAGGAAAGAGTTTAGAGCAGATGAAATAACCATAGATAAAATAAAGAAAATGAAAAAGATAGAGATTTTGCTCGATTATCTTCCAAAAGAAGTAAAAGGAGATAAGTTTGTAGAATCTTTTGTAATAGAAAATACAAAAACAAAGGAACAAAAAATATTAAAAGTAGATGGAGTCTTTGTAGAAATCGGTTATGAATTAAAAACGGACTGGTTAAAAAATTTAACAAAACTAACTGAACTGGGAGAAATAATAATAGATAATAGATGTAGAACTTCACAAGCAGGCATATTCGCAGCAGGAGATGTTACAACAGTTCCATTCAAGCAAACTATAATCTCTGCAGGTGAAGGAGCAAAGGCAGGTTTAGAAGCATATAAATATATTAAAGGCGAAGCAACAGTAGTAGACTGGAAATAGGAGGATAAAATGACAGAAAAATTAAAATCAAAAGACTTTCAAGAAAGAGTGTTTGATTATCAAAAAGAGAATCAATGGAAATTTAAAGGAAAAATACCTGCAATAATCGATTTTTATGCAGATTGGTGTGGCCCATGTCAAATGGTGGCCCCAGTACTAGAAAGGATATCTGAAAAGTACAAAGGAAAAATAAATGTTTACAAAGTGAATGTTGATGAGGAAATAGAATTAGCACATCATTTTCAAATAAGAAGTATTCCGACAATGCTATTTATTCCAATAGACAGCAAGCCAATAGGAAAAATGGGTTTTATGTCAGAACAACAAATAGAAAAATCAATACAAGATGATTTGTTAAAATCTAAAAAAATATAGAGGTGATCTTATGCAAGCTGATTCAGGTAGAAAAACAAAACGTGACAAGCAAAGAACAATAAAAAGAGTCAAAAATTAATAAAATTGAAGGAGACTTTTACATCTCCCTATCAATATTATCTCTTTGATTTCTTTTTTGTTGCTTTTTTCTTTGTTGCTTTCTTTTTTGCAGCCATTTAATAGCACCCCATTTTTTGGAATTAATATAAACTTATCTTAATTTCCGTGAATTTAATTTATAAATGTTTTCTTTTTTGCAAAAAAATTAAAAAAATTTTTATACTCACGAATTAATTTTCAAAAAATGAAATACAAATATTTACCACACACATCTGAAGCAAAATTTATAGCATATGGTAAGAACATCGACGAGGTTTTTAGAAATTCTGCTCTCGCAATGTTCAATATTTTGGGTGAAACAACCAAAGTGAAACCAAAAAAAGAACTAAATATAAAAATCAAAGCAAAAAGCTATGAATCTCTTCTTTATGATTTTTTGGATGAATTGTTATTTTTGCATGACACAAAGAGAATTTTTGTTCACGACGTGAAAAACATAAAAATTAAAGATTTTGAGCTCACTGGAACAGTAGAATGTGATGATTTAAAGAATTATGAACTGAAAAGCGAATTAAAGGCAATAACTTACAATGGAATGATTATTAGAAAAACAAAAAAAGGCTATGAAGCAACAGTTGTCGTCGATATATAATTCAAAAGTTATATAAATTTAATCTATTCTATCTACTCATGACAGACTGGGATAAAAAATTAAAATTGATTGAAAAAGATGTTTATGAGATAGCAAAAGAAGGAAATATGCAAGTTCCTTTGAAAATATTTGCTTCTGAAAAACTTATAGAGAAAATAAAAAAGGATGATTCAATCCAACAAGGTATTAATGTCGCTTGTTTACCTGGCATACAAAAGCAAAGTATAATGATGCCTGATGCTCATCAAGGGTATGGATTTCCCGTCGGTGGTGTAGCTGCATTTGACATTGAAACAGGTGGCATTTCTCCTGGCGGAATAGGTTTTGATATCAACTGTGGTGTTCGTCTCTTAACAACAAATCTAGAAAGAAAAGATGTTGAACCAAAAATAAAACAAATAATGAATGAGTTATTTAATAATATTCCTTGTGGTGTTGGTGGTGAATCAACTTTAAGATTAACAGACCAAGAGTTAGATGAAGTCCTCAATACTGGTTTGGACTGGACATTGAAAAATGGTTATGCTCAAAAAGAAGATTTAGAAAAATGTGAAGAGAATGGTCATATGAAAACTGCAGATTCTTCTAAAGTAAGTCAAAGAGCAAAAAGTCGTGGCAGAAAACAATTAGGTACCTTAGGTGCAGGTAATCATTTTGTAGAAGTACAAATTGTAGATGAGATATATGATAAAGAAATTGCTAAAATATTCGGTATCACGAAAAAAGATCAAGTTGTAGTAATGATTCATTCTGGAAGCCGTGGTTTAGGTCATCAAGTATGTTCTGATTACCTAAGAGCAATAGAAGATCAATTCAGCGATATAGTAAATAAATTGCCTGAAAAAGATTTAGCTTATGCTCCAACAAACTCAAAATTAGCCAAGGATTATCTTGGTGCAATGAGTTCATCCGCAAATTTTGGCTGGTGTAATAGACAATTAATTACTTTTTATGTTAGAAAAGCATTCAATAATACTTTTGGCGATAAAACAAAATTAAATTTAGTTTATGATGTTGCGCACAATATAGCAAAAGTAGAAGAATATAAAATTGATAATGAATTAAAAAAATTATATGTACATAGGAAAGGTGCAACTCGTGCCTTTGGTCCAGGTCATAAAGAAATTCCAAAAATTTATCGTGATGTTGGTCAACCAATAATTTTACCAGGTAGTATGGGTACAGCTTCATATGTTTTAGTTGGAACAGATAAAGCAATGAATGAAACTTTCTCAAGCACTCCACATGGTGCAGGTCGTTTAATGTCAAGACATGAAGCAAATAGTCTATTCACTGGAGAACAAATAACTAAGGATTTAGAAAAACAAAAAATTTACATTAAAGCTGCATCCGTTAGAGGTATTAGTGAAGAAGCACCTAATGCATACAAAGATGTTGATGAAGTTGTAAAAGTAGCTGATGAAGTAGGTATTGGTAAAAAAATAGTTCGTTTAAGGCCTCTTGGCGTTATTAAAGGTTGATTACGGGCCTGTGGTTGAATGGTACAATTCTCGGCTGGCAGTCGAGAGGCCCGGGTTCGATCCCCGGCAGGTCCATAAAAAATTTTATATATTTGTTTGTAATACTAATAACTAATGAAAGACTGTATATTTTGTAAAATAATAAAAAGAGAAATCCCAGCAAAAATATTTTATGAAGATAAATATTGTATTGCCTTCTTAGATATTAATCCAGTTAATATAGGCCATACTTTAATTATACCCAAAACACATTTTGAAACAATAGAACAAATGAAAAAAGAAGATTTGGATAAATTAACGGAAGCAATATTAAAAATAAGCAAAGGAATAAT
>JAGWAE010000010.1 GCA_018302135.1 Candidatus Woesearchaeota archaeon | reverse complement strand
AATAAATAATCCTCCACCAAAATAAATGTTTATTCGAGAGAATTTTTTATATTGAAGATTGGGAACTAATATTTAATTGAAAAAACGGCTAAAATGGCAGTTGGGATGTTTAATAATAAGCTTAGTTAATCAACCTTCTTAAGAACTAAAAACTAAACATTTTTATATGTTAAACAAAAACAATCAACCATGTCAACAACCTTCCAAAAACTTCTTGTAAAATCCAAGTATCTAAACGGATTACAATGTTCTAAACTATTATGGATTGCCGTAAACCAAAAAGAAAGAATTATAGAAATAGACCAAGTTAGATTTGATGAAGGTATTTTAGTAGGAAGTGAAGCAAAGAAACTTTTCCCAGATGGAATAGATATTAGTACTGAAAATTTCAAAAATAATCTAGAAGATAGTATATTATTATTAAAAAAAGGAAAACCTTTGTTCGAAGCAGCTTTCCAGTCAGAAAGAACTTACTCAAGAGCAGACATTCTAGAACCAAGTAAAGAATGTTGGAACATTATAGAAGTTAAATCTTCAACCAAAGTAAAAGATGAACATATACAAGATGTTGCTTTCCAAAAGTATTGCTATGAAAAAGTAGGTTTAAAGATAAATAAATGTTATTTAATGCATCTTAATTCTAAATATATAAGAAAAGGTAAAATAAATCTTGAAGAGTTATTCATAAAAGAAGATATAAGTAAGAAAGTAGAAGAAGAAATAAAACATATACCAAAAAGAGTTAAAGAAATGCTCGAAATTATAGATGGAAAAGAACCTAATGTTAAAATTGGAAATTTCTGTAACATACCACGTGAATGCCCAATAATGGAAGAATGCTGGAAGTTTTTACCAGAGAATCATGTTTTTGAGTTGTACAGAGGTAATAAACAAGCAATGGAGTTGTTTGAAAAAGGAATCCTAGCAATTAAAGATATTCCAGAAGATTATGAGTTAGAAGATAAACATAGAATACAACGTTATTGTGTTAAAAATAATAAACCTCATGTAAATAAAAAAGAATTAACTAATTTTATTGAGAAATTAAAATATCCATTGTATTTTTTAGATTTTGAAACTTATCAGTCAGCAATACCTATTTATGATGATCTTTCTCCATACCAGCAAATTCCATTCCAGTTTTCACTTCATGTAGTAGATGAAGATAATAAAAAGGAACATTTTTCGTTTATAGCTGAGTCTAATAAAGATCCAAGAAAAGAGTTTTTGAAAGAATTAAAGAAAGTTTTAGGTAAGAAAGGCAGTATAATTGTTTATAACCAAAGTTTTGAGCAAGGTAGAATAAAAGAACTTGCTGAATTATTTCCAAAGAATAAGAAATGGGCTGAAAGTGTAACAAAAAGAATGGTTGACTTATTAATTCCGTTTAGAAATTTTTATTATTATGATTGCAAGCAAAAAGGAAGTTGTTCAATAAAACATGTTCTTCAGGCCTTAACAAAGAAAACTTACGAAGGCATGGAAATAGATAATGGTGGGTTAGCAAGTATAAGATATTTGTATATTATTCATGGTGATAAACACGGAAAGAAAGCTAGTGCAGAAGAAGTTAAGAAAGTTCGTGAAGATTTAGAAAAATATTGTGGATTAGACACGGAAGCTATGGTTGATGTACTTGATGTTTTGAGAAAGGTTTAACGCTTGCCAAGCACGGCAAAATGATTTATAAACATGCTTGAACTTACATAAATATTATGGATGAAGATATTGTAAATAAAATAAAAAAATACACTAAAGACAAAATATTCTTCACAAAAAAGAATTATAAAAGTTCATTAATTGAAAGAAATCTTGATGAAAATGAACTTAAAGAAGAATTATTAAATTTAAAATATTTAAAGTATGTCATACCAGACAAAAGGGAATTTCATGATCAAAAAGAATTAAGATTTAAACTTTATTTTATTTATTCTAGAAGCAGAGGTAGATGTTATGTTATAAAATTTAATTCAATTTTGAAAATTATAACTGTTTTTCCGCTTGGCAGGAAAACTTTAAATAGATATAGAAAGAGGTTAAAGGAGGCAAAATGAAAAACGAATCTGTATTTTTGGCTAATTATGATGATAAGGAAGATGTTTTACACATTTATCATAAAAAAGCAAAAGTGAAAGAGTCAATAGAAGTATCTGAAGATATAATATTTGATGTAGATAAGAATGAAAAAATAGTTGGAATAGAAATATTTTATGCATCAGAATTGTTTCAAGCTTTGAATAAAGAGATTAATAAAGAGATTTTAGGCATTTTGAAAGAGATTAAAGTAAGCATTGATAGATATAGAGATTATATAATAATTTTGGTTGGATTTGAAGTGAAGGGAAAAATGATTAAGGAAAAATTACCTATGATATCTATGAAAGAATATGAAAGCCCATTATTAGCCCAAATCGCTTAAATTTTTATACAAAACGGTTTAGTTTTATTACAAATACATTTAACCTTTTCTAAACCACAAATTTGACAAGTAGAAATAAACTTCTCTTTCGAACATTCACATTCTTTGTATTTTTTACTACACCAAGTGCATTTCTTTACTAATTCTCCTTTATTGCAATCTGGACATGTTTTTGGAATATTAGTTTCATAGTAAAAGTGTTCATTACAATTATTGCAAACATACCATACTCTTGGACTTAATATTGCCATAAAAAAGATAAATAAATTGTATATTTAAAATTTCGTATTAAGTAAGTTTTAAATAATCAAAATAAAGGTTAGATTTATGGTTAAGAAAAATGAAATAATGGAGTTTGAATTAAGTGATAATAAAATAGATGAATTGATTAAAAGATTAGAAGAGTTAAAAGAAAGTGAAACACACGTGCATATAGAAATAAAAGGTTGTGAACTATTAATCCATCATGAAAAAGATGAATATAAATGTTGAGTGAGAATAAATCGCAATAACCTTTTCAATTTATGAAATTTTAAAGAAATTATCTGCAAAAAAAAATGTTTTAGGATGGCCAGTATCTCTTTAGTAAATCTACTAAATGTTCTGATAATACTTTAGAGTTTATTTTTGGTTTACCTTCATGGCTCAAAGTCATTTCTACTTGTATTTCTAACGATTTTCTAATATCATCCATTAGTTGCGGATTGTATTTACAACTTGGACAAGATTGCCATTCGTGTCTTGCTTCTCCATAACCGTCATCCCAGTGAGTTATTTTTTTCACTATATACTCTGTGTCACAAATAACGCATTTACCATCTATATTTTCTGTAGCCATTCTAAAAATTAATTTATTTCTTTTATAATTTTAATGTTTTTTTGTTTTGATTGTTATAATATAGAAATGTTTTTAAGGTTTAGAATTTAGTCTCCTATATTATGGGCTTTTTAAAACCAACAAAGAAAAAGATTTTACTTTTTATTCCTGTGTTTATTTTATTCCTTCTTGTTTTTAACTCATTAAGAATACTTCCTTGCTATTCAAAACCAGTTCTTGGACCAGAATATGTTGTTGATTGGGAAATAACTGGATGCAGTTTACGTAGCTTTAATTACATTCCTCCTTATATGACACTCGGGATAGCAGTAAAGCATACTATTTGGTCGGTTTTGATAATGATATTATTCTTTTTAGTAGTTCCTTATGTTTTATCTTGCTCATTAGCACTGATTAAAAAGAAAGGAAAAATTTAATTTTAGAAAGTTATAAATAATTTACCGTATTCTCGTTTTAAAATGAAAGGCGTTGTTGGCAATATTGTTGGACAATTGGATAAAAAATCCATGCAAAAGTATATCGTAGCACAGAATGAAGATTCTTGGGTTTATTATGCAAGGAATGCCTATTGGAGTGATAAAATCAAAGATTATCAACCAGACCACAGAACCATAGCTTTATGGAATGATCTTAGAGTTGAGCCTGCAAATTCAACAAAAACAAGAATTGATGGTGTAGTTGAAGAGCTTGTATTTCTTGGTGAGCCTAAATTATTTGTAGGAGTAATAGGCGGAGGATATGTAAAATTACAAAGAAAAAAGAGTGAATTAGTTGTATTGTTATGTGATCAGTCGCTTTCTTATGGCCCAATTAATGATCATGTTTTTGCTGCATTAAAAGAACCATTAATGGAAGCTTATAGAAAAGATAATCCTGAGATCGCTGACATAATTCTTTCGAAAAGACTTAAAGTTTAGATGTCTATTTTTAAAATATTCATGATTAACATAATTATACTAATGAAAATTAAGCTGTAATAGTAAAGCCAAGATTGTTTATTTCGATGAAGATAATATAAGACACTAAAAAAGATTAAAGCTGAAATAATGTATAGTAATACTGTAAAATTAGATAAAAACATTCCAAAAATTACGTAAACTACTGCTAATGGAACCATAAAATAGGTTGCTTTGTACAAAGTTTTAATTTTTTTAGATTTTAATATAAACAGAGATATAATAAGAATAATTAATATTGATATTATAAGAAATACATGCCCAAAAAATATATTATCGTTGATTTCGAGTTGTTTTGAGGTTATTAGTTTGTATAAAGCTTGTGAGCCATTTACGAAACCAGCTACAAAAAGAAAAGCTAAGTTTAATAATATGAAACCAAACACAGATATAAACAAAGCAGATAAAATCTTTTTTTGATTAGATTTTTTTATTTTCATAGTTTTTTATGGAAAATAAGAGTATAAAAATACTACTATAATGGGCTACGACGATAAAGAATCTACAAAATGCACAGAGGTTGAATACTGAGTTTTTCTGTTTTTAAAGGTTATAGAAGTTAAATCTGTATTAATAATCAAGAGAATTTCTTAACATGGTATATAAACAAAATATATTGTAATTGCTTATCGAAGTTCATGGGGGTGATGTCAAATGGACTTGATGCAAGAAGGGGAAATAATAAATATCAAACAACAACGAGTGGAATTCTTTGAAGAGTATGGTTTTGTCCCAGAGATAGATGATTTAGACATTGAACAAGAAGAAGACAGTGAAATGTGGGAAGTAATAAATAAAAAACACAAAACAAGAGGGAAATTATTCAATTTAAGATATAAAGATGATAGAGAATCGTTGTATCCTTAGAATTTAATTTTTTATTTAGCTTCTTCACTGCCACCAAATAATCCGCCGAAGAAGTCACCAATTGCTTCAAAAACATTACTTACTGCAGTTCCAACTTGTGTAGCAATTCCTTCTCCAGTTCCTGGTTCATCTCCAAATTCACTAGAAGCGTCTCCACATGTTACATCAACAATACATTCCCAACCTTCTCCAGAATCATCCATTACTGGTTCACCATAACAATTTTCACAAGTTTTACATTCTTTTTGTTTAGCTTTCAATTTTTCATCATCTAAACATGGGCCTTCGTATAAATGAACACAACTGGTTGCACATTCTTGGCATACACTTCCGCCAGTTTCGCCTTCTTGACTAGCACCACATCTTAACGTGGGATCTTTTGAGGTAACACAGTTGGTAATACATAATTGTTCGGCACTCATTGTACTTGGATCAGGTGCATCTCCTAACATATCACATTCTACTTCACAATTTTCTCTGTTTTGATTTTGACAATTAAAATCAAATTCAGTACAACCTTCTAAAACGCAACTTTCCATACAAGAAGTTTCATCTGTCGTTTCTGGTTTTTCAACATTACATTGAGCTTGGCATTGTTCTTGATTACCATTACAATTAACACCAATTGAAGTACATCCCATGCATTGCATCATACAAGATTGTTCTTCAGTAGATGGACCAATGGTTTGATATTGCTCTGAATTAGAAACTGCTTTTCCAGTTATTTTATCAAAAATGTTGCTGTATAAAAAAACAAAAACTATAATCGTTAAGACACTAAAGAATATTATTTTACTTCTTTTCATGTAAATAATAATTTATTTTTATATATATAAATCTTTTGAATAAATCTAGTTTTTATTTTACTGGTTTGAAAAGTTTATTGTTTCTTTTTCTTAAATTCATGATTAATATTATGAATCCGGCTAAAACAATTAAAGCTCCAATTAAATTCAAGATACTTGTGAAGTTAGCTAGCAAAAGAAATATTCCTCCAAAAATCAATAAAGCTCCGATTATCATTGATTCATTCATGGTTAAAATTTGTATTTGAAAGTATAAAAAGTTTACTAAAATAGTAAGGTTTAAATAAAAGCAAATTAAAATTCTAAGATATGAAAAGAGGTATTCTACCATTAATAGTAATATTGTTGCTTGTTTCTATGCCTTTTGTTTCAGCTCAAACTTATTCTACTTTTAATAAATTTACGGATAATATAAAATTATTTTTTGCTTCGGGAGATAATAAAGTAAGATTAGCCTTAGAGATAAGAGAGAAAGAAGTAAATTCTGCGGTTTCTAATTTAGAATCTGGAAATGAAGAAAAGGCGGAAAATGAATTAAATTCTGCTTCTAAAAAACTTGAAATGGTTCAAAATGAAGCCAGTCCTGATATTTCTGATGAAGTAAAAACTAATATTGATGAATTAATGGCAAAATTAAACGAAAATCAAGAAAAATATGAGTTATTGAAAAAATATTTGAATGATGAAGAAAAAACAAAGTTATCAATGAATCTTTCTGAAAAAATATTTAACTATTGTAATGAACTTGCAATGCAAGATTATGAATCTATGCAGAAAGATGAAAAATGTAAATCGTATAGTTGGATGGAAAGCAAAGTAAAACAAAGATTAGAGAAAGAACAAGAAGAATCGGAAAAAGAAATTGAATCTCAAATTCAAATATGTATGAATAATCCAAAAAAATGTAATTGTGATAATATAAAAATTACTTCAGGAAGAAAAGAGTGTGAAGAGCAAAAAGCTTTAGCAATAAGATGTGAATTCCAAAATGATAATTCTGCTTGTAAAAAAATAGGTATAGAAAAATCGGATGACACTGAAAGAGAAGAATATGAAAAACAAATAATAGAAAAATATTTACCTGCTGAATGTTCAGAAGCTGGAGTGAGAAGCGGTGAAGAATGTAAACAATTGATTTTAACTTTAAATCAACCTGAAACAGAATGTATTGATAATGGTGAATATGTTGGAGAACAAAAATGCCAAGAAAAATTAATAGAAGAAAATAAAGTTCTTAATGAATGCGTAGTTGATGGAAAAATTGTTGATCAAGATCAATGTTTAAATATCGTAAAAGAAGGTAATAAACCAACTGGTGAAGAATGGGAATTAATGTCTGGGGAATGCAAAGAAAGAGGTGTTTTTGATCCTATTGCTTGTGAAGAAATAGTTAACCTTCCTAGACCTTGTAAAGATGCTGGGTATTATACTAAAAAAGAATGTGCAGTTCTTACATTAAATCAAAATATGCCTAAAGAATGTGTTGATGCTGGAGCTTTAACTCCTGAAGCTTGTGAAAAACTAAGATTACCTGATAATTGTCAGGGAGAAGCATTTTCTAGAGAAGAATGTGAAACTGTAATGATACAACAAAATTTTCCAGATGAATGTAAAAGTGCTGGTGAATTTGATACTGAAAAATGTGCTGTTATAATGGTTGGAACAACTTCTGTTGTAGTAACTCCCGGTGCTGAAATGGAATATTTAGTTAGACAAGGATTAACTTTTGAAGAAATTCCAAGTATTTGTTTGAATGATAAAAATTTTATTAGAAGTATGGATTGTGATGCAGAACTTGCAAAATTAGGAATAACCCTTCCTACTCCAACAAATACAGGAACGATTCCAAAAGAGTGTATGATTGATGAAAGAACTGCTGTTTCTCCTCAAGAATGTCAAAATAAAATAGAAAATAATATCATAGTTGACACAATACCAGAAGAATGTAGAAATGAGGGCGTTACAGATCCTGCTAAATGTGGTAACTTAATTGAAGAAAAAAGAGTTGAAGAAGGAATTGGAATTAATATGCCACAAGAATGTTTGGGTATTTCCGTTGAAGAATGTAAAACTGTTATGCAAGAAAAGGGAATAAAATTTGAAAAAATTGAACAAGTTCAGAAAGTTGAAAAAATAGACAAAGTAGAAAGAATGTGTAAGGAAGGAGAAACTTGTGAAAAAGAATACGAAGAAATAACTTTACCTAATGAATGTATAGAAGTTGGAGTTGGTGACATTAATAATTGTGAAATGATTGTTGGAAAAATTAATGAAGAAAGAATAAAGAACGGAGAAAAAGTTATTTTAGATGAAGAAGGACAAGTAGATTATATTAATCCCGAACAAATTGAAAAAATAGCTGATGAATCTGAGAAAAAATCTCAGGAAATACAATCTAATACAGAACAAGTTCAAGAATTAGGAAATGAAGTAAAAAATATGGAACAAGAGATGAATAAGTTTGAAGAAAAAAACCAACAAGATGATAATTCTCAAGTAGATTCAGATGATAATAATGAAGTTGTTTCTGATGAAAACAATGAAGTAGATAATTCAAATGATGATCAAGGAAATAATGAAGATTCTGGAAATGAAAATAATGTTGAAGTAAGTGAAGGTTCTGATTCTGGAAATGGTGAAGGAAATGTAGTAGTTAGTGGTGAAGTTGTTAAAAATTTACAAGATAAAACAGCTTTAAATTTCTTAGAATTTTTTAGAAAAGTATTTTTAAAATAAAAAGTTTTAAATAAAGATAAAATAAGTTTCTATTATGAAAAAGAGTAAGAGTTCTAATAAAAAGCTAGTTTTTTTATTGTTTGTTATTGGCTTTATCACTTTTATGTTTACAGCTTCTTTCTTTTTTAAGGGAGATATGCTATGGGGCACAATATTATTTTTTATAACATTAGGAGTTAATATTTTAATTTTTATAAAAGGAAATAAATCTGCAGTTGTGTTTGGTACTATATGCTTAATTGTTTTTTTGATATCATCTATAGCAACTTGTCTTTATGGGCTTAGTTTAACTAAAAGTGTTAGTCCAGAAGAATCAGATTCTATATTAGAGGAAAATAAAGAAATTACAGATAATCTTTTTGAATCGTATAATAATAAAGATTATGTTTCATTTTCTAAGGATTTAAGCGATGGGATGAAAGAAAGATATGATAAAATTTATTTTGATAATTTTAGGAGTACATTTGGTAAAATAGTAAATAAAAATTGTTCCGGTTCAAAATCTAATTTAATGGGAAATGCTGTTTTATGTAGTTCTGAGACTGAAGTTGCTTATGTAAAATGGGATATAAGAATACAAAATCAGAGTATATATGGATTATATCATGAAACAATTCCTTTAGATTTGGAATTGGAAATAAAAAATAAAAATATTACAAACAAGATAAATGTTGATACTAAGGAAGGATCAACTATTTTACAAACTGAAGAAGGAGAAGTTCTTTTAGTTTTTGATATTAAGTTGAAAAATAAAGATGAACAAGTTAAACTACATAGATTTGAATATAAAACAGAAAAATATAGTTTCTCACAGTTAATACCGACAGAAGGCTCGTTAACATGTAATAATCTGTTTAATCTTGTTTTAAATCCTAATGAAGAAATAGACGGATGTGTTGTTTTTGGTATAACTGAAGGTTTTGAAGAAGGAAAAATAATAATTTATTGAAATCTTATTATTCCTACCTAATATTTATAAATGAATTTTTTAGTTTCATTTTGGGAGGGATAAAAATGAAAAAAATAATTTATGGTTTACTATTTGCAATGGTGTTAGTTAGTGCTAGTATCTATGCTTATGGTTGGAATGGAGATAGAGAATTTTCCGGTAATAGAATGATGTATTACAATCCAGAAATGCATGGAGAAGTCCAAACTGTTTTGGAAAGTGGAAGTTTTGAAGACTTAGTAAATTTAAGAGAAGAATATAATCGACCAATAATGCATTGGGTTCAAAGTGAAGAAGATTTTGAACTAGCTAAGCAAAATTACCAAGAAAAAGGATTTGTAAACGGAAAAGGTTATGGAAATTGCCCAATGATGGGCTAAATTTTTTATTTTTTTTCAAAAGATTATTTAGTAATATTAAATAGTCTAGATATTATCACTGTGAATCCACCCTTTTTGCTATTTTGAGTTGAGTTTTGTTGTTGACTTCCAGTTGTGTATTCTTTGAATACGTTATAGTTTGGTTTTGCTTCGGGATAGTTATTTACTAATTTCATTAATCCACTTAATGGATGATTTATTCCTGCAGCTGAACTTTGAACTAAAGTAAAGAAGTATGCTTCTTGTACACCCAATGTTCTGATTTTATCCATATATTTTCTAAGTTCAGAGGATTGTACGGATTCATCATATGCATCAAATCTTGGGTCTTCAATATCTGGACCACCAAATTCAGTAATAATAATAGGTTTACTTGTCAATGTTTTTAATGCTGCGATGTATTCATCCCAATTGTCTGGATCATCATAAAAGTGAATATCAACCTTATCATATTTAGCGTTTGCTAAAACGTAAGAAGTTCTATTTACTATAGTAAGTTTATTTTTACAATATTGATTTATAGCTGTTTTACCAGAGAGTACAGTTCCGTCATCTAATATGACTTCATTTAATGTTTTTAATTGACATCCGGCGATTATAACAAATGGCCATTTTGTCATTGAACCTAAAACAACTTCAGTTTTTGGTGAATTTGCTTTAGTAATATCATATACCCAGTTAGCATATTTTACATAATCTTGTTCTGAACCTACAAAATGATAATCACTAGTCCATTCATTGCTAAATTGTATTTTATCTATTTTGTTTGAATATCTTTTGGTTAAATTTGATATATAATCTTTGAAATCTTGTTCATATTGAGCTTGGAATACACATGAATTTTCATTTGCTTTTGCCGGATCACAATACCAATAAGTATTTCCAGAAGAATCTAGGCCAACAGGTTTTAAAGTTAGAACTATACTGAGATTATTGTCTTTTGCTGCATTAATCTTTGTATCTAATGGTTTCCAGTTTTCTGTTCCTTGGGTAGGTTCTCTTAACCCCCAATTTTCCCAAATTCTTACTTTTTTAACATTTAAATCTTGAAATTTTGTGATAGTAAATCTAATGTCTTCAGATGTGCTAAATGGTGCATTTAATCCAAAAACAGTTGCTTCGGATATTAATGGGACATCAACTGTTCCGCCTGTTGGAATCTTATCTCTAGAGCAACCAGAAACTAATAAGATTAAGATTAATATTAATATCGCCTTCATTTTGTTAAATTATATTAGTACTGCATATAAAGGTTTCTAATCTACTGCATAATCCCTAAAACATAACTTAATGCTTGTGAACCTCTAAATGGTTTCTCTGAAGTTGGGCCTAAATGTATAGAAAAATCCAATTCATCCCTTATTTGTTGAGACAAACCGTATTTATCATTGCCAAAAATTAATGCAATTTTTTTATCTGTTTTTATTATTCTTTGCAAATCACTTTCGTTTTTCATTGAATGTTTTGTAAATCCGATTTTAATACAATCTTCAGGAAGTTTAGCTATTGTTTTTATTTCTAGTGCAGATTGTGAAACGCCTTTAACTTCTTTTATGGCGGAAATTAACATATGTTCCATTTTGGATTTATCTTTAGTTAAAATATGTAGAGGTAATTTGAAAATCCAGCAAACTCTTAAGAAATCTTGTAATTCATACAATAATTCTGGTTCTTCAAGTATTACTATATAATTATTGAACATTGTTTTAATTGCATTTTGTTTCTCATACATATTTTTTGAACTAACACCAATTCTATAAAATGGCTTGCCTTCAACTTTCAATATTTCTATATGTAATAATTCATCATAGTCTTCATTTACAATAAAACCTTCATGTTTTAGATATGGATTAATGTGTTTATACAAAGATTTTGCGGAAATTGGAATTTTTGAGATAAAATCTGTTTTGATAAAATAATTTTTTTGTTTGATATATTTTAAGGCATCTTTTTTTAATTCAACAAAACTGAACGGTTTGAAATCAGTTTTTAATTCTATTATTTTGTCTACTTCATCTAATTTTAATAAGTCGTCAAGTTTTGTTTCGACTATTGCTTTTTCTGAAGAAAATTCTATAATCTTGCCTAATTTAAATTTTAATTTTTCTGGATTAATCTCAAACTTGTTAAAATAGATTAAATATTTCATAATAAGAAATATAAATATTAGTTTATAAAATTATTCAAAATAGTGGGGAATCTTTGGATTTAATTCCTTAGGCAATTTACCTGAAACTAAATCTTCAAGTTTTCCTTTTGTTCTTGATTTAATTGATTGTTTACTTACTGTTTTCGTTACTTGTGCGATTAAAAGAAGTGGAAATCCCAAACGAAGAGCAAGAGCAGATCTTTCCATTGAAGATGTATAATCTGGATTCTCTTCTACTAATTGAATATCTGATTGTAAGGCTGTTGATTCTGTTAGACTGGGAGATTGTATGTATCTCCTGCCCATGATTGGATTGAAAAGAATGTTTCCGAAACCATACAACATAGAAAAAACGGCTAGATAAGAAAGAGAGTTACAAATTAGTTTATTAATCTTTAGTGCCTTATAGTGATTAATAAAAATGCCAGTACAGTCACCTAAAGTAAATGCATGATTTAAAGTATGTTCTTTATCTGAATGATCAACACCGTAAGCAAAATTATTTGCTTCAGTGTATGCACCATTATGTTCAACTTCTGTTAATTTTACCATAGAAAGTGAATTAAGATAAGATTTATAAAACTATTCAAAAAGTATTGCCGGTTTTCCGGGCATTGCTTTTATGTTATTTTTTGTTATTTCTATAGCTAAATTAAACTCTTTTTCAAATCGTTTTTTGTTTTCTTTTAATGAATTAAATTCTTTTTCTTGAGACAACACCAATTTTGGCAGTTTTGTTGGGTTTTTAACAAAGGAAGGAACTAGTTTAGCAATATCTTGAGCATGTTCTTTGTCTATTACTGCTTTGATTATTTCAGAAATATCATATGTATGTTTCATTTCTTTCTTGATATCATTAATTAAATTATATTTCCAATGTTCTGCTACAGAAATTACAATTTTGGTTGGTTTTATGCTCACTAACTTTTGAATGTTATACACATCTTTTATAGTATTTTGAATTAATTCGTCAATTGCGTCTAGTTCTGGATTTATTTTTTTAGAATCAAATTTTGGCCAAGTTTCCAATGAAACAAATTTTTTATTGCCAATTAAATTCCAAAGTTCTTCTGCAATATGCGGGGCAAACGGACAAATTAATTTTACAAACGATTCTAAATCTTTCTTAGAAATCTGTTTTTCAAATGAATCAACTAGTTCTCTAATTTTAATTAATGCTAAATTATAACGTAAATTTTCTAAATCTTCTGTAACTTCTTTTATTGTTTTATTTAATTTGTTTTCGACTCTAGCACTAGTGATACCAACTTTAGCTTTTTTTACATAGTTATATATTTTTGAAACAAGTTTATAGCTTGATTCGATACCTGTTGCACTCCAACTGGAATCTTTATCAGGGGAAGCATTGGAAACTAAAAATATTCTTAGTGCATCTGCTCCGTACTTATCTAAAGTTTTTATTGGATCTACTACGTTACCTCTAGATTTCGACATTACAAAGCCATCTTCGCCGTGAATCATTCCTTGATTGTATAATACTTTGAATGGTTCATCTAATTCTAACATTCCTAAATCTCTTAGAGCTTTTGTAAAAAATCTAGCATAAATTAAATGCATACATGCATGTTCTGATCCTCCAATGTACATGTCTACAGGTAACCAGAAATCTACTTTTTTTGTTTCAAAAGGTTTTAGTTTATTATGACTATCTGTAAATCTTAAGAAATACCAACTACTATCAAAGAAAGTGTCCATTGTGTCAGTTTCACGCTTTGCTAAACTTTTACATTTTGGACACCTAACTTGAATAAATTCATTACTTGTTTCTAATGGGTTGCCTTTACCAAATATAATTTTTTCTGGCAATTTTATAGGCAAATCTTTTTCTGGAACTGGAACAATACCACATTTTTCACAATAAATCATTGGAATCGGTGTGCCCCAATATCTTTGTCTTGAAACTAACCAATCTCTTAATCTATATTGTAATTCCTCTTTGCCTAGTTTATTTGATTTTAAAAATTTTATAATTTCTTCTTTTGCAGTTTCATTATCTAAACTACTAAATTTACCAGAATTTACTAAAATACCTGGGCCAGTGTATGCAGATTCCATCTCTTTAACATTTAACAATCCTTTTTTTGGCTGTATAACTAATTTAATTGGAATTCCGTATTTTTTTGCGAATTCAAAATCTCTTTGATCGTGAGCTGGAACTGCCATCACAACACCAGTAGCATAATCTGGAACTACAAAATTAGAAGCATAAATTGGAACTTCTTCATTTGTCAATGGGTTAATGGCATAACGACCGATAAAAATACCTTCTTTGTCTCTATCTTCAGGAGATTGTTTTGGAAGGTTTCTTAAAAAATATTCAACTTCATCTGATTGCATTGTATCTTTTGTGAGCCATCTAACTTTTGGATGTTGTATCGAATAAACTAAAAAGGTAACTCCATATAATGTATCTGGTCTAGTTGTAAATACTTCAATTTCTTCATTTGAATCTTTTAATTTGAATTTAACTTTTGCACCTTTGCTTTTGCCTATCCAATTTTCTTGCATAAATTTAATACGTTCTGGCCATTGTAGTTTTGGTAAGTAATCAAGTAATTCTTGAGAATATTTTGAAGTTTTTATAAACCATTGTTCTAACTCTTTTTCTACTACATCACAATCACTATGACGCCAGCATTTTCCATCATGAACTTGCTCGTTTGCTAGAACAGTTTCACATTTTGGGCACCAGTTAACACAAGATTTTTTTCTGTAAACTAAACCAGCTTCGTATAATTTTAAGAATAAATATTGGTTCCATTTGTAATATTCTGAGCTTGAAGTTTTGAACAATCTTGACCAATCATAACTTAAACCTAAACGTTTTTGTTGTTTTACAAAATTTTCAATAGCTGATTCTGTATATTTTTTTGGATGAATATTTGCTTTAATTGCTGCATTTTCTGCAGGTAAACCAAATGAATCATAACCAACCGGATGTAAAACATTAAAACCATTCATTATTTTGAACCTTGCAAAGATATCTCCTACTGTATAATTAAAAGCGTGACCCATATGTAAACCAGAACCTGAAGGATAGGCGAACATTTCTAAAGAGTAGAATTTTTTCTTTTTTAATTCATTAACTTGAAATATTTTTTTCTTTTCCCAAGACTCTTGCCATTTCTTATCAATTAGCTTAAAATTAGTCATGTAGATAAAGTATAAAGGAGATTTAAATATTTTTAGGTTTTGTACCAAAACATATTTATATTAATAAAATAAAATATTATTATGTTTAATTTCTTAAAAAAATATAAAGAAAAAAAAGAGATGAAAGAAAAAGTCGAAAGAACTAGTAAACTAAACAAAATTAAAGAGTTTTTTGAAGTTGGTAAAAAGCCAAGAGGTAAGTTTGAGGATTTTATATCTGATTTTAGAGATCATTCATTAATTATGTTAATCATTGGTAAGAGGGGCTCTGGTAAAACTGCGTTAGGTATGAGATTTATTGAAATTGCTAATATGTTTAAGAAAAAGATATATATTATGGGTTTTGATAATTCTAAAACTCCTACTTGGATGAAAAAAACAACATCAATAGAAGAAATACCCAATGATTCTGTAGTTTTAGTAGATGAAGCAGGTATTTCTTTTTCTGCAAGGTCAAGTATGAAAAAGGCAAATAAAGAGTTGTCTTCTTTGCTTTCTATTGCAAGGCATAAAAATTTGAGTTTGATATTTATAACTCAAAGTTCCGCTATGTTAGATGTTAATGTTTTAAGATTAGCAGATATATTATTATTTAAAGAGCCTTCTTTGTTACAATCTAAGTTTGAAAGAAAGGGATTACAAGATATGTTTAATAAAGTTGGAAAATCATTTGATAAATTAGAAGGCAAAAAAGAATATTTTTATATTATATCTGATGATTTTGAAGGATTAGTTAAAACATCACTACCTTCCTTCTGGAATGAGAGTATTTCTAAATCGTTTAGCAAAAAATAAATACTATTATTGTATTGATGGTTAAAATAAATACTTCTTGAAACAAAAGATTTATAAATCGCCTGTAATCGATATAATTCTCCCTTACTGTAAAAATTAGGCCGCTGATTCTGATAGAGTTAGAAAGGTTTATATACCAAGCACAAAACCAAAATAAAAAATGCCAAAGACAAGAAAACCAAGATCAGGAAGTTTGCAGTTCTGGCCTAGAGTAAAGGCTAAAAAGAATTATGCAGTTATAGGTAATTGGTTAACTAGTTCTAATCCTAAACCATTAGCTTTTGCAGGTTATAAGGTTGGGATGACTCATGTTCAAGAAGCAAAACCGGGCAAAAGATCAACTGAAGCGATGATTACAACTCCGGTGACAGTCATTGAATGTCCACCGTTAAAGCCTCTTTCTTTAAGATTTTACAAAAAAACTCCTTATGGTACAAAAGTTATCACTGAAATTTTTTCAAATAAGTTAGATAAAGAATTAGGTAAAAAAATAGTATTACCAAAAAAATTAGAAGAAAAACAAGTACCAGAACATTATGATGTTTTAAAATTAGTTGTTTATACTCAACCAAAATTAACTGGAATCGGAAAAAAGAAACCAGAAATTTTTGAAATTCCTTTGGGTGGCGATTTGGAATATGCTAAATCGTTGCTTAATAAAGAAATAAGAGCAGAAGATGTTTTCAAAGCTGGTCAAATGGTTGATAGTCATGGAATAACAAAAGGTAAAGGTTTCCAGGGACCAGTAAAAAGATTTGGTGTTTCATTAAAACAACATAAATCTGAAAAGAAAAAGAGATCTGCAGGTAATTTAGGTTCATTTACTCCTAGAAAATCAAATTGGAGAGTAGCACAACATGGTCAAATGGGATATCATCAAAGATCTGAATATAATAAATTAATAATGTCTATTGGTTCTGATCCTTCTTTAATTAATCAAGTTGGTGGTTTCAAACATTATGGTATAGTAAAAAATGATTATATATTAGTAAAGGGAAGTCTTCCCGGTTCTTCAAAAAGATTAGTTATATTATTAGAGTCTATTAGAGGAACTAAACCAAAAACTATTAGTGAAATAAAATATATCAGTAGGGAATCTAAACAATGAAAGCTACAGTTTATAATGTAAATGGTGAAAAATCAAAAGAAGTAAGTTTGCCTAAGCAATTTCATGAAGAAGTCAGAAAAGATATAATAAAAAGAGCATTTTTAGTCATTCAATCTAATAAAAGACAGCAATACGGTAGCGATACAATCGCAGGCATTGATTTTTCTGGTAAATTATCAAGAAGAAGAAGAGAATACAAAGGAAGTTATGGTAGAGGAATTTCAAGAGTTCCAAGAAAAGTTATGTTAAGAAGAGGTACTCAATTTATTTATGTTGGTGCAGTTGCTCCAGGAACAGTTGGGGGTAGAAGAGCACATCCTCCACAAAAAGATAAGATATGGAGTAAAGAAATAAATAAAAAAGAAAGACAAAAAGCAATTAGATCTGCTATCGCAGCTAGTATTGATAAAGAATCATTGAAAGCTAGAAAAATTGATAGTTCTAAAACTCCAATAATTATTGAAAAATTAGAAAGTGTAAATAAATTAAAAGATTTTAATGATATTATGAGTAAGTTGAATTTAAATTTGGAGTCTAAGAAAAAAATAAGAGCTGGTAAAGGAACATTAAGAGGAAGAAAATACAAAGAAAAGAAATCTGCATTAGTTGTTGTAAGTAAGAATGATGCAAATGTTTTGAAAGCTGTAAAAAATTTACCTGGTGTGGATGTTTCTGTTGTAAATTCTTTAAATGTTGAATTGCTAGCACCTGGTGCAGTTCCAGGAAGATTAATTATATGGTCATTAGATGCAATTGAAAAATTAGAAAAGGAGAATTTGTTTTATGGAACTAGATAAAGTAATAAAATATCCTTTAGCAACTGAAAAAGCTGTAAGGTTAATGGAAACTGAGAATAAGTTAACATTAATTGTAGATAAACAATGTACAAAAGCCGAAATAAAAAAATCAGTTGAAAAAATGTTTAATGTTAAAGTATTAAAAGTAACTGTTGCAAATATGCAAGACAATAGAAAAAAGACATATGTAAAATTATCTATTGATACTCCTGCTATAGATGTTGCAACAAAATTAGGATTAATGTAAAATGGGTAAGAATCTTATACAACAGAAGAGAGGAAAGGGTGGGCCTAGATACCTTGCACCTAGTCATAGGTATGTTGGTAGCACATCTCATAGACCTTACGATCAAATTGAAAAATCTGGATCTATAAATGGAAGAGTTGTTAATATTTTAGATTGTCCAGGACATTCTGCTCCATTGATTGAAGTTCAATATGAAAATGGAGAAAGAACATTAACAATAGCCCCCTTAGGATTAAATACACAATGTGTTGTTAAATCTGGGGAAAAAGCCGAAAATGGTTTGGGTAACACATTACCATTAAAAAATATACAAATTGGTGCAGATGTGTTTAATATAGAATCTAAAGTTGGTGATGGTGGAAAGTATATTAAATCTGCAGGAAGTTCTGCAAAGGTAATTGCAAAACAAGAAAAGAAAGTCATAGTTCAATTTTGCTCAAAAAAAACAAAAGTATTTGATGAAAATTGCAGAGCTACTATAGGAATTGTAGCTGGTGGTGGAAGAAAAGATAAACCAATATTAAAAGCAGGAAAAGCACACTTTATGATGAAGGCTAGAAACAAGCTTTATCCAAAGACATCTGGTGTAGCTATGAATGCGGTCAATCACCCATTTGGTTGTGGTAGAGGTAGACATAAAGGTAAACCTAAGACAGTAAGTAGAAATGCACCACCTGGTAGAAAGGTAGGTTCGATTGCATCAAGAAGAACGGGAATTAAAAGGTAAAAATGGCAAAAAAAGAATTTACATATAGAGGAAAAACAGTAGATGAATTGAAGCAGATGGACATCCAACAATTTATGAAATTGGTTCCTTCAAGAGAAAGAAGGAAGTTGAAAAGAGGATATACTGATGCTGAGAAAATATTATTGAAAAAAATCGATGCAGCGATAAGTGGAACTTGGAAAAAACCAATTAAAACACATTGCAGAGATATGATTATTTTACCAAAATTAATAGGATTGAAAATTCATATTCATAATGGAAAAGAGTTCATAATGATAGACGTTGTTCCAGACATGGTAGGACATAGACTAGGAGAGTTTGCAAATACAACAATATATGTTAAACATAACGCTCCAGGTATTGGTGCTACAAGGTCTAGTGCATTCCAATCTGTTAAATAAAAATGGCTAGTAAAAAAATAACAAAAAAAATTGAAGAAGAACACTTTGCAATAGCGAGAGCACTTAGTTTACCAGTTTCGACAAAAACTAGTGTTGAGGTAGCTTCGTTTATGAGGGGAAAAGAAGTAAAAAAAGTGAAAAGATACCTTCAAGAAGTTATTGAACATAAAAAGTCAATTCCATTTAAGAGATATAATAGAGATGTTGGTCATAAACCAGGGCAAGTTGCTGCAGGTAGATTCCCTGAAAAAGCTATATCATATTATATGAAATTAATAAACAATGTTGAAGCTAACGCGGAAAATAAAGGATTAGATGTTGAAAATTTAATAATTTCCGAAGTAAAAGCAAACAAAGGACCAGGACAATATCATTATGGAAGAAAAAGAAGTAGGAAAATGAAGAATACTCATTTATTCATTAAAGTGGTGGAGAAATAAAATGATAGAAAAACAAATACTCAAGAAAAAAATTAAAGAATATCAAATACTTGAATACATTGCAGAAGTTTTGAATAGACCAGGTTATAGTCATACAATTATTCAGAAAACTCCTTTAGGCGAGAAGATAACAATATTCACTTCAAAACCTGGATTCATTGTAGGTAGAAAAGGTTCAAATATAAAAGAGCTTACTCAAGTTTTAAAAGAAAAATTTGGTTTGGAAAATCCTCAAATTGAAGTTAGTGAAATTGATAATCCTAATTTAAATCCACACACTGTTGCTAAACATATTGTAAATACTTTTGAAAGATTTGGCCCAAGTAGGTATAAATTTATTGGATATAAATTGTTAGAAGATATTATGAAGGCTGGAGCAGTTGGTGCTGAAATTGTTATTTCCGGTAGAGGTGTTCCAAGCCAGAGAGCAAAAAGTTGGAGATTCAAAATTGGGCACTTAAAAAAATCTGGAGATGTTTCAGAAAATCAAATAAAAAGAGCAATTGCTGTTGCTCATTTAAAATCTGGTGCTGTTGGTGTTAAGGTTAATATATTAACTCCCGATATAAGATTACCAGATAGAATTACAATCAGGGATAATGTTGCTAAAATTTTGGCAGAAGAAGTAAAAGAAGAAGTAGTTGAGAAAATAAAAGAAAAGCCAAAAAAAGAACCAAAGAAAAAAACAGAAGTTAAAAAGAAAATAGAAAAAGTAGAAGTTAAGGAAAATGGCGATAATAAAGAAAAATGAAATAAGAGCTATGGATAGCAAATCAATGTCAGATAAAATAACTGAATTGAATGGTGAGTTAATTAGAATTAATGCTCAAATAGCGATGGGAACTCTTCCAGAAAATCCCGGAAGAATAAAAGAAATAAGAAAAACCATTGCAAGATTAAAAACTATAAAAAAAGACAAGGAGGGGAATAACAAAGCATGAGTGAAATATGCCCTAAGTGTGGGCTTCCAAAGGACCTTTGCGTTTGCGAGACAATAGCAAAAGAAGAACAAACCATACGAATAAGAAAAGAAAAAAAACGATATGGTAAGCTAGTGACTCTTGTCGAAGGTATCGATCCATCAACGATTGATATGAAAGAAGTCGCAAAAACGTTAAAAAGCAAACTCGCTTGCGGAGGAACAATAAAAAACTCCGTTATCGAACTGCAAGGGGATCATGTTGTTAAAGCAAAACAAGAGTTAATAAAACTCGGTTTTCATGCCGAAACAATACAATAAACATGACAAATATTTGGAAGAGAGAGCTTGTTGGATCTAGGATAGAAATCGTAGACGCGACAAACAAAACACTTGTTGGTGTGAAAGGAAAAGTAATAGATGAAACAAAAAACACAATCACACTTGACAACAATAAAAAGATATTAAAATCACACGTCACGCTCAGAGTAAATAATGAGATTGTTGAAGGAAAAACAATCCAAAGACGACCAGAAGATAGGATAAAAAAATGAAAAGTATAAAACAAATTGGGATTGAAGTTGAAATTCCTAGTAAGGAATGTAATGACAAGAAATGCCCATTTCATGGAGAGATAAAAGTTAGAGGAAGAACTTTTGCAGGAAAAGTATTGAATAAAGATACAAATAAAACTGCAGTTGTTGGATGGGTAAGAATCGTTAAATTGAATAAATATGAAAGATTCGAAACAAAAAGATCGAAGGTAAGTGCACACAACCCAACATGTATTGATGCTCAAATAGGTGATAGTGTCTTAATAGTTGAAACGAGACCATTAAGCAAAACAAAAAAATTCGTTATAGTACAAATAGTGAAAAAAAATGAAAGCAATTAACGCAACATTCACAAGGGGATTAGTAAGAGGATCTACTATAAACGTTTGTGATAATTCAGGAGCAAAGAAAGCATATTTAGTATCTGTTAAAGGTGCTAAAACTAGTAGAGGTAGATATCCGTCTGCTATGATTGGAGACTTGCTGAGAGTTTCTGTAAGAGAAGGTATACAAGAAATGAGAAAACAATTGTTTTATGCTGTATTAGTAAGACAAAGAAAAGAATTTAGAAGACCAGACGGGACAAGAGTAAAATTTGAAGATAATGCTTTAGTAATATGCAAAGATGAAAAAGGAAATCCGAAAGGAACAATATTCAAAGGGCCAATAGCCAAAGAAGTATCAGAAAGATGGCCAGCAATAGGAAAAGTGGCTAAAATAGCGGTGTAAAAATGAAAAAACAATTTTCAACTTCATGGAAAAGTAGTGTACAGCCAAGAAAGCAACGTAAATATAGAATCAAGGCTCCATTGCATTTAAGAAATAAAATGATGTCTGTTCACATATCAAAAGAATTAAAAACTAAGTATGGAAAAAGAAATGTTCCAGTTAGAAAAGGAGACAAAGTAAAAGTTTTAAGAGGACAATATAAAGGAAGAACTGGAGAAGTTGAGAGAATTAATTTGAAAAAGTATAAAGTTTATGTTCAAGGTGTTGAAAACATAAGAAAAGACGGCGGGAAAGTTCAATATCCAATAAGCCCATCAAACCTTATGATAATAGAATTAAAAATGGATGATAAAAAAAGAAAAGCGAGTGTAGAGAGGAAATAAAATGGGAAAATCACATATTAAGAGAGTTGCAGCGCCAAAAAGTTGGCCA
>JAGWAE010000009.1 GCA_018302135.1 Candidatus Woesearchaeota archaeon | reverse complement strand
ACCTTTTGGACAAGAAATTATTAATGGTGAAAGATTTTCATTTACTGGGAAAGAACTAGATGATGAATTATATTATTTTAATGCTAGATATTATGATTCTGAGCTAGGAAGATTTACTTCTGTTGATCCTGTGCAAGAGAATCATCCTTATTCTTATGTTGCAAATAATCCTATGAATTATGTTGATATTACTGGAATGAGTAAAGATTGGTATTTGAATAAATTTGTTGAATCTGCTAAAAAAATGGTAACTGAATGGGAATATATGAATTCGGTTAGTGATTATTTTGGTGTTAAAATGAGTTCTGTTTATGTTGCTGCGGATTCTGTTCAAAACATAGAAGAGTTACCAGTAGTATTTTTTATAGCGAAAGAAAGAAATCAAGATCCAAAATTTGTTATTGAACAACATAATTCTGGAAAATCTTGGCATCAAATTCTTTTTGAAGATAATATTAAGTCTAAAGTTGAAATTTTGAATCCTAATCTTAGGGGGTTTGTTCTCAGCTCTGTTTTCCAACCTAGTCTGGATAAGTTTGGTGAAATACATAGATTTAGTGGATTAACCATTATTTCTCAGCTGATTATTGATGATTTTGATAGGAAAGAAATAAAGTTTAATGATAAAGAGATTAATAATTTGATCAATTTGAGGTTGATTAGTAAATATTATGATACAAATGCTTATAAAATTATGGCTTTGAGAGATAAAGGACAAAGATATGATATACTTGCGATGCAATTTAGTCTAAATAAACAATAATAGAAAACCTTAATTATTCTAATATATATGTTAAAAGAGGTATGATTGAGCTTGGTGGAAGTATTTTTTTAGAGAATTTTGATGAACTAGATAAAGGTACATTGGTCGTAATCAAAAAAATAATTGGAAATTATACTAGAAAAATTTCTTCTTCTGTTGTTGGCTATAAGAAAATAACAGTTAGTATAAAAGAAAAAAGTGAATTTGAAATTCATGTTAAAGTTGAGGCAGATAAATCTATTGAATCAATAGCAAAGAATAAAAATTTGTTTTTTGCCCTAGATAGAGCATTGGCTCAAGTTCTTGAGTAACAAAAACATTTATAAATAGGTTAATTCTTCGAATTTAATTAGGAGTTAAAAATGAATAGAATTGGCGGTTATAGAAGGAAAACGAGAAGTAAGCTAAGAAAAAAGGTAAGAACTAAAGGTAAGATGGCTATTAGAAGTTACCTTCAAGCGTTTAAAGATGGAGATAAAGTTTACTTGGTTGCTGAGCCTTCTATGCAAGATGGTTTGTACCATTTAAGATTTCATGCCAGAGCAGGCACTATAGTAGGAAAACAAGGAAGCAACTATTATGTGTCTATTATGGATGGGGACAAAAGAAAAAAGATATTAGTTCATCCTGTTCATTTGAAGAAAAATTTAAAATGAAAATCATAGAAGAAAAACCAATTAGTTTGCCTGAAATGGATTATCATATCCAAGAGATGAAAAAAAGAGATAAAGAAATAAATTTCAGAGCTAAAAAAGTTGAAGAATATTTGAAAGTAATTCCAAAAGTTAAAGATTATAAAAAAATAACTAAAGAATTAGAAGATTTACAAATTCAAAGATTAAGGCCAAAACATATAGCTTTAATAATCAATATATTACCAGAAGATATGGACAGTTTGAGAGCTATATTAACTGGAGAAAACATAACTTTAAAAGATGATGATTTGAAGAAGATAGTAGACGTAGTGAAAAAATATGTTTAATAATCAAAATGATAGGTCAAAATACAAAGGAAGAACTTGCAATAATATTAGATTTCCTTCCGCATGGGTATCCATTCGATATAAGACCCATGCACCAGAAGACAGCAATAGCGCAAGCAATAGGAAAAAACTTTTTCACATTGCTAGAACTGGTCCCCAAGAAAGGGGAATTTTTACAACCTCATCAAGAGGTGTACATAGGGGAAGGCAAGAGAGACCATATACATCATATAATTGGTAAAATACCTTTGTCAAAGTTGACACAGACAGCTAAAGTCGAGTTAGACTTTGTAATAGAACAGATGGTGGATTTGAACGAGAAAAAGTTCGTTGACTTTTTCAATGTGGCAGGTCCAATAAACACGAGAATGCATCAAATGGAGTTGTTGCCCGGAATCGGGAAAAAACACACAATAATGATTGTGGAAGAAAGGGAAAACAAACCATTTGAATCTTTCGAGGATTTGAAAAACAGAGTAAAGTTGATACCAGATCCGAAGAAAACCGTGATAAGAAGAATATATGCTGAGCTAAATAATGAGGATAAGCATAGACTGTTCGTGCAATGTTAACAAAAGCTTTTTAAATAGACTGTAAACTCAAGATAACAATGGAAGAACAAAAAATGAGACATTTGATTCGTATCTTTTCGACAGACCTAGAAGGTGCTAAACCAATTGGTTCTGCTTTGAGAAAAGTTAAGGGAATTAGTTTTTCTATGTCTAATGCTATTTGTTATGTTTCTGGTATTGATAGAAGTAAAAAAGTTGGATTGTTGAATGATGAAGAAGTGAAAAAAATAGAAGGTGCCTTAAAACAATTAGATAAATTTCCAGCTTGGATGTTGAATAGAAGAAAAGATTATGATGAAGGTAATGATATTCATTTGGTTGGTGTTGATTTAAAATTAAAAAATGAATTTGATATTAAAAGATTAAGAAAAATAAGAAGCTACAGAGGTTCTAGACATGCTACTGGCCAACCAGCAAGAGGTCAAAGAACTAAAGCTCACTTTAGAAAAAGTAAAAAAACACTTGGTGTTAAGAGGAAGAAATAAATGGGTCAAACTAAAAAATTAAGGAAGAAGTATGAAACACCAGCTCACCCATGGTTGAAGGATAGAATTTTACAAGAAAAAGAATATGTAAAAGAATATGGTTTCAAAAATAAAAAAGAAATTTGGAAAGAAGTTTACAAATTAAAAAAATCTAGAGATCAAGCTAAAAAAATTATTGCAAATAGTTCGGCTGATCAATCACAAAAAGAAAAAGAACAGTTGATTAATAGATTATTAAAATATGGTTTGACTAAACATGATTCAAAGATTGAAGATGTTTTGGCTTTAAAAGCCTCTGATTTTTTTGAAAGAAGATTACAAACATTAGTTTTTAAGAAAGGATTATCAAAGTCTGTAAATCAAGCAAGACAATTTATAGTTCATGGTCATGTTTTTATTGGAGATAGAAAAATTACTGCTCCATCTTACATGGTTAGTTTAGAAGAAGAATCAAAAATAATGTTTAATCCAAGATCAAATTTATCTAAAGAAGATCATCCAGAAAGAGTTATATTGACAAAGCAAGATAAAAAAATTCTGGAAGAGATAAAACCAAAACAACATGGTAAAAAAGAAGAAGTTGTAGAAGAAAAAATAGAAGAAGTGAGTGTAGAGGAATAAAATGTATATTGATAATAAAGGTAAAAAGTTAAGATGGGGAATTGCTCATATATATTCATCTTATAACAATACAATAATTCACATTACTGATATTACTGGATCTGAAACAATAGCTAAATGTAGTGGTGGTGTGATAACTAAAGTTCATAGATTAGAAGCTAGTCCTACTGTTGCAATGACTGCAGCTAAAAATGCTGCTGAAGCTGCTTTAGAAAAAGGTATTAATGCCGTTCACATAAAAGTTAAAGCACCAGGTGGACAAAATGGTCCAATGACTGCTGGTCCTGGGGCACAGGCAGCTATTAGAACTTTAACTAGATCTGGATTAAGAATTGGAGATATTGAAGAAGTAACACCAGTTCCACATGATACATGTAGAAAGAAAGGTGGTAAGAGAGGTAGAAGAGTATAAAATGGAAGTTAAAGTAATAGAAAAAAATGAAAATAATCTTGTATTAGAACTTTCTAATACTAATGAAACCGAAGTTAATACATTAAGAAGATTAATAATTACTGAAGTCCCAACAATGGCAATTGAAGAAGTTGAGTTTATTAAAAATGATTCTGCCTTATTTGATGAAATTTTAGCACATAGACTTGGTTTGTTACCTTTAACTACTGATTTAAAAATATTTAATGAAAGAGATAGATGTAAATGTGAAGGAAAAGGATGTCCATTATGTCAAGTTGAATTTACATTAAGTGCCAAAGGAAAATCTACTGTTTATAGTTCACAATTAGAATCTAAAGATGAGAAAACCAAACCCGTTTTTGGAAATATGCCTATTGTTAAATTAATTGATAATCAAGAATTAGAATTAAATGCTATAGCTGTTTTAGGAAGAGGAAAACAGCATATGAAATTTGCTCCTGGTGTTGTTTATTATCATCATAAACCAATATTAAAAATAGTTAATGATTCAAAAAAGTTAGAACAATTTAAAGATAAATATCCGAAAGCTGTTATTGTAGACGGGAAATTAGATGAAAAAGCATTACTTAAAGATAATGCATATGAATCTTGTGAAGGTATTTGCGATGAATTGTTAAAGGTAGACTATGAAAAAAATAAATTCATATTTTATATCGAATCTTTTGGACAAATAGGTCCAATGGAGATGGTAACTGTTGCTTTAGAAAAGTTTAATGAAAAATTAGATGATTTCGTTGATGCTTTAAAGGAACAGAAAAAAAGCACTAAGAAGTAAAGGCACCTATGATGCGGGAGTGCCAGAGCGGTCAAATGGGCATGGCTAAGGACCATGTGGCTTAGTGCCTGCGCAGGTTCGAACCCTGCCCCCCGCATAAAAAACAAAATGAAAACAGGACCAACAAACACAAACATGAAAGAACTGATAAAAGAAATCAGAACAGTTGCAATTAAAGAGAAGTCTGATTTTTGGAAAAGAATTGCTGATGAATTAGATAGACCAACGAGAGCTAGAAGAAATGTCAATTTGAATAGAATTAATAAATATTCAAAAGAAAACGAAACAATTATTGTTCCTGGAAAAGTTTTGGGTACAGGAGAGCTAGATCATAATGTTCATGTAGTAGCTTTTAATTTTAGTGAAGCTGCAATTAGTAAAATAAAATCAAAAATGACAATCAAAGAATTACTACATAAAAATCCGAAAGGAAAAGATGTGAGGATAATTGGTTAAAATGATAGTTGATGCAAAAGATTTAATTGTTGGAAGATTGGCAACGGTAGTTTCTAAGAAAGCTTTAATGGGAGAAAAAATAGATATTGTAAATTGTGAAAAAGCCATAATTACTGGGAAAAAAACTGAGATATATTCAAGATTAAAGAAAAAAGTTGATAGGGGCAGTCCATTAAAAGGACCATTCTTTCAAGCAATGCCTGATAGATTTGTTAGAAGAGTAATAAGAGGAATGTTACCTTATGATCAATACAAAGGAAAAATTGCATACAAAAGAATAATGTGCCATATTGGTGTGCCAGAAGAATTTAGAAATCAAAAAGTAGAAACAATTAAAAATGCAAATATAAGCAACAGTACAACTTTAGCATATCTTACTGTTGGTGAGATTTGTAAACATTTGAGAAAATGAAAATAGTACATAAATCAGGAAAGAGAAAAACAGCAATTGCCAGAGCAACAATGAAACCTGGTAAAGGGTTAGTTAAAATTAATCGTTTATATTTAGATAATTATAATCCGGAGTTGGCAAGATTAAAAATAAAAGAGCCATTAATGTTGGCTGGTGAACTAGCGAATAAATTTGACTTTGAAGTTAAAGTTTATGGTGGTGGATGGCAATCTCAATCTGAGGCTGTAAGATTAGCTATAGCTAGATGTTTAGTTGAGGCTAATAAATCTTTGAAAACAATATATTTAAATTATGATAGAAGAATGTTGGTAGCAGATACTAGAAGAAGGGAAGAACGTAAACCAAACGATTCTAGTGGTGCTAGAGCAAAGAGACAGAAATCATATAGATGAGGACAAAATGATAATACCAATTAGATGTTTTTCGTGCGGAAAACCAATAGGACATTTGTGGGAAAGTTATTTAGATAGAGTTAAGGCTGGGGAAGATCCAAAAAAAGTTATGGATGAATTAGGTTTGAAAAGGTATTGTTGTAGGGCATTGTTTTTAGGTCATATTGACTTGCTCGAAGATATAGCTAGATATAAAAAGTTTTAATTATTCTTATGAGAGATCAAATTTGGTTGGAATCTAGACTAGATAATATTTGGAAAGTTTTAATGCCTGAAGTTGAAAGAAAAAATAAAGTTATAATTAGATTTAAAGGTAGATGGAAAAATAAGTTTGGGCATATAAAAAAATTAAATGATGGTTCTAGCGAAATAGTTGTTAATTCTTTTTTTAGGCATTTAGATATTCCTGAATATATTATTGATACAACTATAGCTCATGAATTAGTTCATTATATGCATGGTTTTCAAAGTCCTTATCCTAGACAATATAAACATCCACATAAAGGAAATATAGTTAATAAGGAATTAAATAAAAGAGGATTTGAAATGTTGTTAAAATTAGAGAAAGAGTGGATAAAAACTAATTGGAAAAGCGTTTATTTATCTCTTGCTTAGAGGGAATCTCATATATTTTTTACAATTTAGACAATAATAGACTACTTTTTTGTTTTTAGTTCTGACTCTGTAATTTTTATTTCTGAAATACTTGTAGCAGTGTTTACAAAATTTTCTTTTGTATTCTCTTGGGATTCTTAAATTTAATTTCATTGCAATTTTTCTTGCAGTTTGAACATATTTATTTGCTAACTGTTGTGATTTAGTTTTTTCTGCTTGTTCGAATAAAATTTTTATTCTTTCTTTTGAAATTTCGATATCTTTTTGCCTTTTCATATAATCTAATTAAAAATGACCACTATACTATTCGCGCTTAAATTAATAGAATTAACTCTTATTATTTAAAGTTTTATAAAAAAATAAATGGACAACTTTCTGTCCTTCCCGCACGAAGTGCAGTACCAAACAGAACGTAGACCTGCTTGACTTCCGAGATCGAGATGGGATCGGGTATGACCAGGTCGCTATGATCGTCCTAGTTTGAGTGTAAATTGAGTATTTATAAGCTTTTTGATTAGTATGTTCCTCTTATTATTCTTCCTTCTTCAATATCGTATGCTCTTAATGTACTATAATAAAGCCCAGTTAATTTCCTTGCATTCATATTAGTTAATCCTTTAGGTCTAGGCATATTATTCTCATCGAAAAATCTTTTTAACCATGTCCTTTTCATGCCAATATTGGCTGGTATTTCTGTCATGCCCGGAATTTTATATTCTTTTAAAACAGGAGTTTCTTGTTCAAACTGAAACAATTCTCCTTGTACAATTTTTCCTTCTAAACTGTTGTTTTCCATAAAAACAAAAATTATTTTGGGTTTATAAGTTTTTCTATTTTGTAACTACTTTAAAGTTATATTAATTTTAGATGTTTTGTAATTTTATCTATTTGTTCTTCGTCATCTGGGCCTATAGCTAAGCACGTTATTGTTGGTTCTTTTAATTCTGTTTTTGCAGCATCTTTTATCAATGCAGTTTTAAGTTTTTTATCTTCTGCTAGTTTTTTGTAATTGAATAATTCTTCCAAACTATTTACTTCTAGAATTACTTTTTTCATTCCTTTTTTTTGCCAGGCTTTTACTTTTGCAGATTCTGATTTTAAAGTAGCTTCTACACTAGCGTGAGCTACTTGTGCGGAAAGTTTTCCTTTACTTAATCTTAAATCTTGTCTTACTAAAATTACTTGTTTATACTCTGTCATTTTTTGTATTTATGTTTTACACTATTATTTACTTTGTTTATTAATGAATGTAATGCTTTCTCTAGTTCCCATTCATTAGATTCTGCGTAAATTGTATCTTCTGGTAATTGATATTTACCTGTGAATACGTAACTGCTTTTTTTCCCTTGTTTTTGTAACTTTTTTCCTTGAACTTGTAGTGTTCCTGAAAAACCCTTTATCTTTTTTAAGTCCGAGTTTAATATAAGATTTACCTTTGTTTTTTCAATGTCGTCAAAATTTTCTAATCCCGTGAGAATTATATTTTGGTCCATAGAATTTAGTTTGTTAATGATTATTTAAATTTTATTATAGTTCCTTAACTACATAAGGCCCTTCTTTTTTGTAGCCTATCTTATAGTAATACTGACGAACTCCAATTCCCGAGATTACAAGCATTTTGTTTTTATCATTCTTTTTTGCTATTTTTTCAGCTTCTTGCATTAGTTTTTTTCCCCAACCTTTGTGTTGAACTAAACCTTCTTCTCCAATTCCAGTTGCAGTTCCATAAACATGTAATTCTCTAATCATTGCCGAATCTTTTGTTATTTCTTTTCTTAAGCATTCTGATGGGAATCTCATTCTAACAAAACCAATTATTAAATCATTTTCAATATCTTCGGCTGAGATAAAAAATTCTTTTCCTTTTGATGCTTCATATTCTAAAACTTTTAGTTTTATTTTTTCCCAATTAATATTTTTTTCTCTAGGTTCTCTACATCTTATACATCTACATTCTACTTTGTAATTTTGGAACATAAATTGTCTAAAATTTGTTAATTCAACGCCAGCTTCCCATTGTTTTGTTGGAACATCTCTTTGTATTCTTTGTATTCTACAGTATTCTGGAACAAATTTTTTGAATTCTACTATTCTTTCTGCTGCTTCTTTTGCACCTATTGGTTTAAATTTTCCTTGCAAATAATCAGCGTATAAAGCAGTTCCTTTGCTAACCATTGTGGGATATATTTTTAGCATATCTGGACAATAATCTTTGTTTAAGAATAGTGTTTTCATTCCTTCGATATCTCTTTTTTTATCTGTTAAAGGCAGGCCTGGCATGTAATGAACTGAAATTTTGAATCCTAAATCTTTTAAAATTCTTATTGAATCTATTGTATCTTTAATTGTGTGGCCACGATGAATATGTTTTATGACATCTTCGTAAACGCTTTGTATGCCCAATTCAATTCTTGTACAGCCTAGTCTTAATAGTTCATCACCTTGCTTTAATAAACCCCAATCAGGTTTTGTTTCTATACATAATGCTATACATCTAATATTTGCAGTTTCATTTTTTGTTTGTTCTTTTTCTAAGTCACAATTTAATTTTAGTTTTAATAATTTGTTTTGAATTATTTCTGTTCTTTTTTTATCTTGGAAATCTTTTGTTGGTAGCTCGAAAAATTTTTTGAATTTGTTGTAGTTTAATTCTCCTTTTTTGTTGAAGAATAAATCTGAAAAATCATTCATAGCTTTGAATGAATATTTTACGAAATCTTCTTGGTATTTTTTTTCAAAGGATGGAAATGTTCCGCCCATTATAATTAATTCTATCTTATTTATTGAATGGCCTAATAAAACATAGTGTTCTAATCTATTGAATATCTGTAAGTAAGGATCATAATGATTTCTAATAGCTCTCATTGTTGCTGGTTCTTTACCAGTATAAGATTGTGGAACGTCACCGAAATGAGAGTTTAAACCACCCGGGCAATAAATACATTTTCCGTGTGGGCATGGAATTGGTTTAGTCATGATTGCTACTGGAGTAACTCCAGACATAGTTCTTGTTGGTTTTACTTTGAATCTTTTTCTGTCTTTTTCTTTTAGATATAATAAAATTTGAATTAAACTTGGAAGTTCTTTTTGTTTGTATTTGCTTGATATTTTATTTCTAAATAATAATAACTCATCTACGTTAGAAATACTATTTTTTGTTATTTCTTTTGCTAAGATTTGACAAAATTTGTCTGTTTCCATGCGTTTTAGCCAAAAAGGAAATATTTAAAAGTTGTGGATTTCGTAGTTTTTTAGGCTAGGTTGGGCGGTTAGCTCTCGCTTGTAGCCATAAACGAGCTATATGATGGAACCGAATGCCCAATTGAGGCTTTGAGCTTGGTTGTTAGTCTTAATCCAACTTAAGATCTTCTGTCTCATGGGGTCGGTATTTTTGAGAACCAGGTCAGGTCCGGAAGGAAGCAGCCTTAAACTTAAGTATTGGCGTCTATGATAAATAGAAGGGAGGGAAGGTTAAGGTCAAACTAATAATTAAGTTCTTTGTCGATTTTGGGAAGCCTACTATTTCATTTGAGATTTGTTAAATTCTTTGGAGAATTAATTTTTCAGTAAATATAAAAAGGGAAGATTATTTCTTTGGGCCATGTTAGGATATACGCACGATAACAATGATATATTTGTATTTTTTGAAAATGATGAACTTTCAAGATTAAGAGAAGAAAAAATTCAAGGCAATCATATTCATGCAAGTCATCCAGATGTAATTGGAGACCTGGAAACTGTTGTTGATGAAGAACTTTGTAAAAAGAAAATGGAACTGATAGTGACAACAATACAAAAATATCAGAATGGAGCAATTTCTTCGATGATTGTATCAATTATGCAGAGAGTTTATGATGATTTAATAAAAAGGGGGAAATATCAACTTCATGAAGGGTATAGACACATAAATTTTTTAGATGCAGATAGATTGAACTTTTCCGATAAATTTCTCTATAATAATTTGAGAACTAAGCTTTAACTATTTCATTTGAGAAATAATATCACCTAAATTTTGTGCTAGTAAATTATACATTTTTTGTACTGTTAATTCATATATCTTTTCTTTTAATGGGCCTTCACACAAATTTAATTTGTCTGTTGCAAATCCATCTTTTATTGGTAAATTACAAGTCATGGATTTATCTTTAAATTCTTTAATAGCAGGATCAAATATAGTAGGATTAACTTCTGTTAATGTTATTTCAACAATACAATTTGCATCTTTTTTATCTGTTATTTTATACTCAAAAGTATTATCATTTTCGTAAGCTATAACTTTTGCCTTTTGACAATTGCTAAATGATTGATCAAAACAGTTTAAATCTTCTTTACAATCTTTTTCATGATTTGTTGCTAAAGCAGTTATTATAATTAATACAACTAAGCAATAAACTAGAAAATTTGGTGAAACTTCTTTTTTCTTCATAGTTAGAATTTAATTTCTTGTTTTAAAAAGTTTACTATAAAATGAAAAGAAAAAGAATCACAAATTACTTTGTGATTATGTTAATTTTTGTTGCTGATTTTGGAACTTTTGATTCCATTGCGACTATGTTTTTTATTTCTGATTTTTCAGCTATTTTAACTAAATCACGATCAACAATACCATCAAAAACTATTGTGTTTATTCCGGAACCCAAGTTTTTTATTGTAGCAGCAAGCTCGGATGTTGGGACTTTACCTAAAATGTTTGAAGCTTCATCTAAAATGTAAGCTCCACGTGTTCCAGTTAAATCTTCTAACATCTTTGTGTATGCTTCTATGTTTTTAACTTGTGGTTGAATTGTTGGTCTAACATAAGAAGATTCCCTAGGTCTAAATTGTGATTGCTGTGGCATCATTGGTTTTCTTTTGTCAAAATTACCATTAAGAACTCTTTGTGGAGCGTTTGCTAATTCCATTGTTACTTGTTCTATAGCAATTTTTCCTCTTAAAGCTTTGTTAATTTCTTTCTTAGTAATTTCTTCTACTTCTTTGCCATCTGGTGCTTTAGCTATAAAGTCAATTTCAGCTACTTGCTTCAATTCTCTTATAATCAAGTCACCACCACGGTCACCATCAACAAAAACTGTTACTGTTTTTCTTCTTGATAGTTCTATAATTGTTTGTGGTACAGATGTTCCATTCATTGCTATAGAATTTTTTATGCCGTTTTTTAACAAGTTTAGAACGTCTGCTCTTCCTTCTACAATTATAATTTCATCAGAATCTTCTACAGCTGGACCAGCAGCTAATCTATCCTTACCGTATTCTGTTATTTCCATTACTCTAACAGATTGTGCTACTTCTTCTGTTATTTCTTGTGAATCAGGTAAGACTGAATCTGTTAATGTTCTTAACAATTCCTTAGCTCTTTCTATAACTTGAGCTCTTTTAGAAACTCTAACGTCTTCTATTGATTTTGCCTTAACATTTGCGTTGCATGGACCTATTCTTTGAATAGTTTCTAAAGCAGCTGCAATAATAGCTGTTTCTGCTTTATCTAAGCTTGAAGGTATAATAATATCTCCTGAAGCTTTTCCACCAACTGTAGTCATATCTACTTCTATTCTTCCTATTTTACCATTTCTTTGTAATTCTCTAAGCTCTAGCTCTGCACCTAAAAGACCTTCTGTTTGTCCAAAAATTGCACCAATTACATCTGGTCTGTCTACTGTGCCTTCAATCATTATGTGAGCATGAACTATATATTTGGCTGTTACTAAGCCTATTTTTCCCATTTTAATTTCCTCCTAATTTTCTAAGAACAAGTTACTATGTCTATTTTGAACACTATTTTTGGTTTCAATACCGTGAAATTTGTGAACGTGATGAACATTACCTGTTCTTTTGTGATTATGTGGCCCGTTTATAACCCCCAAGCTTCATTGCTTGATGAGTATCATAAGCTCTATTGGGTAATTCCCAAAACGGGCTAAGCAGAGTATGCTTTAATCTATTTAAAAAGGTTTTGCTTTAAACTTCCATAAACTTAACAGTGGTAACAAAACGAAAGACTTAAAAAGGGTTACCTGAATTTTTGTAAGTTCAAAAACGACTTTATTTTGTCAAATACATCGTAAGTGTCATTTCTTAGTTCTTTTATGTATTTTTCGTGTTTACTTGAGAAAAAGAATTTATCTGCAGTTGATCTTAAAAACTTCATGGTTGGGTTGTTTTGCCATTTTTCTTCATAATCTAATATTAATGTTGATTCTAGTTCTACTTTTAATTCACCATCAACTAATTTTTCCTTTTCAGTTTCAATCATTTCATAATTTTTTAATTCAATTGTGACTTTTATGCTAAATCTATAATAATCATCTACATCTTTTGAGCCATTCCATTTTATTTTCAATGATTTTTTATCATCTGTTCTTGTGTCATCATAGTTAGTTTCGTAAAATATGTATCTATTTACTTCAAACCATGAGCTTAGAAATTTATAGAATTCTAACATGTTGAATTGTGCTTTCTGTTTTATAATCAGTTCTTTTACAACTTTATCTTTTTCTGGCATATTATCTTTTTATAAAAAGAGATTTATAAGTCTTATGCTCTACTTAATTCTAAGAATTTTTTTACTTCATTTGCTAAACTATATGTTTTGTTGTATAAATCTTCCATGTAATCTTCTGCTCTTTCTTTTATTATGTATTTTTCATATAAATTTCTAAAGAAATCACTAGTCCATCTATTTTCTCTATCTTTTATAAAATTTGATTCTATTTTTATATCAATATCTACTTTATTTGTTTCAAATTTTTTTCCATCTTTTTCTATTTCTACATCTTTTAAAGATGTTACTCTTATTGAGATTTTTATTTGATTTGCAAAATAACTAGTAACAACTTTTTCACCTTTCCATCCTATTTCTAGTTGCTTGAAATCTCCCTTTATTCTTTCTACATAAAAATCTTCTTTAAAATTGGTTGCTTCATCACCGTAACCCTCTTGGACTAACCAGTCTTTTAGACCTTTGTAAAGATTGTCCATACTAAAAACCCCTTTATCTTTTATCTTTGTAGAAACTACTGGAACTATCTCTGACATAAATTAGAAATTAGAATTGATTAATTTAAATGTTTTGGTTTTTTAAATAAGCCTCAGGAGGTTAAATAATTATTAAGTTGTTTTTGCTTAATCTCTTATAAAAGAATTTTTTCAATGAAACTCTTTGAATTATTACATTCTACTGCTGAGAAACCTAATCTTTTTGCATCTGTAATAATATTGGGACTTCCACTTATTACATGTATTTTTGTTTTCCCATATCTTTCTACAAACTTTCGGTAACCACCTCTTAAACCATCTACAAAGTAAACATCTAAATCCTCAGGAAAATTTACTAATCCTCCTCTTGGTTGTTTTTGTAACATACTTCTAATTTGTTGAAATAAATTATCTGATGGTAATTCTAAGAGTGTCATTTGAACTTTATCTGGGTTAAATCCGGCTTCTCTTAATGTAACAAGATTACTCTTTAAATCACTAGGTTCTATTATTTCTCCTTGATAACTAACATAAACTTCATGATTTCTTGTTAGCCAGGAATATCTATTTACTATATCACTTACACTATCTTCTATAATACCTATTTTTGCCATTTTGTATTTTTCCCTAATATTTTAAACGTAATAAAAATCTCGATAGTTATATGTTTATAAATCTTTCTATTTGTTACTACTATTAAGTTATTTAATTTTCAATAATTGATTTATAGTGGAAATTTATATTAAAGAGCCTCAAGAGGGAATTGAACCCTCGACCTCAGGTTTACAAAACCCGCGCTCTACCTACTGAGCTATTGAGGCATAAAAATAAGCTTAAATATTTGTTTAAAAAGTTAACTGAAATGGCTTGCCAGCTTGCCAACCACCATGATGAGATTTTTAAACTAAATTATCTTACACTTTGTATGAAAATTAATGAAAATTTAGCTGAATTTATGGGAATAATTATTGGAGATGGAAATATACAATGTTCTACTGAAAGAGATAAGAAAAAAGTTTATTGTATTTCTATTGCTGGTGATTTTTCTAAAGATTTAGATTATCATCAAAATTATATTAATGCTATTTTTTATGATTTATTCAAAACAAGTTTAAGAATAACTAATCCAAAAAATAATGAATTAACTAGCAGAAAATATTCAAAAGAGATAGTTCTTTACCTTAAAAGTTTAGGAATTCCGTGTGGAAATAAGTCTAGAACATGTAGAATACCTGAAATCATATTAAATTCAAATAAAATTATGCAAGCCAGGTTTATCAGAGGCCTTGCCGATACCGATTTCTGCCTAATGTTTAAACGAAAAGGTAAATATCCCATTATTAAATGTGGATTTGCTAGTAGATTACTAACAGAAGATATAGAAAAACTATTGAGACAATTAGGTTTTAAATTCGGGCATATTGTTAAAGAAGTTTATTTTGATAAAAGAACTAAAAAATATCAGTATAAATCAAGAATTTATATATATGGAACAAAGAATTTAGAACTTTGGATGAAATTAATAGGATTCAAAAATAATAGACATTTAGAAAAGTATAATTTATGGAAAAATTAATTATTTTCCGAAATATTTGATCTCAATTATTTGTATTGGTGAGATCTTTTTTAAATGGTCTTTTAATGCTTTCTGGAAGTTATACATTATTACTTCTTCGAATAATTTTTCAAATGTTTTTGATTTAACTTCAGATTCTATGAATTTAATTGCTTCATTTTTTAATATAGCTGAAAGCCCACCTTTTATTCTGTTTCTTGTAATAATTATAGTTTTTATTGTGCACTTAATTTCATCTTTTGTTGTTAAAACTCTAGAGTCATCAATCTTTGTTTTTCCTTTCTTTACAATTCTATTAACCTGGTTGGAAAGTATTTCATAACTTTCTGCTTCAGTTATAACATGATCTTCTTTTACTTCTTTTGCAACAAATTTTATTCTAACATTAGAATTTTTAACTTTCATTATTGAAGCAAGATTTACACGAATATTTCTTCCTATTAATTCTTGAGGAGTATTAACATAACTTTCACCAAGTTCAGCTGAGCCGAAAGATTTTGGTGAGTGAATACTAACCCATTTCTTTTTCTTTCTTTTTTCTGCTGATTTTGAAGATTGTTTTGCTTGTGCCATTTTAACCTATTAATAATTTAGCTTTTTCTCTTTCGAACTTCCATTCTTTTGGTAGCTTTTTATTTGCTTTGTAATATTTTACAATTCTGTTAATTTTACTTTCTGTTAATTGTAAACCACGTTTTGCTGTCATATCTTGTTTGTTTTTTTCGAAATGTTCAGCAACTTCTATATATTTTTTGATTAAATAAATTAAATCTTCTGGTAATTCTTGTTTTACTTTGTTGTCTACAAGAATTTGTGATAGTTTTTTTGAGGTAATTGTTTTTACATCAGGAACACCGTAAGAATCTCTAAGAATCATACCAATCTGGCTAGGTTTTTTGCCTGTCTTAGCTATTTTTACAACTAAACTTTCAACTTCTTTGGCACTATATCTTTGCCAAGATTGATTTTTATTTTCTTCTGGTCTGTTGCTTCCAGATTTTCCTTTCTTTCTTGAATGTATCCTTGCCATATTGTAGTTTTAGCCTAAAGTCCTAGCTTATAAGCTTTGCTTTTTAGAAATAGATAACTATTTCTGGTATAAGCGAGCTTCCACCAGCTTACCCTATAAAAAAATGAGAAAATCTAATATTTATAAAGCTTTGTATACCTCGTCTCCAGGTTTTACTTTTTCATTTACTTGAATTCCTACAGATTTTCCAGCTTCTACGTAATCAACTTCCTTTTTATCAATTTGCATGGATTCTATCTCTTGTTCAAAGTCTGTCATGTTTCCTTTGAAATGAATTGTGTCACCTATTTCTATATGGTCTTCTGTTATTTGTACCGCAGCTACACCTATTTTTGGGAAATAGGCAAAAACCTTACCTACTTTTTTTTCAGTTATCATAGTTTAATTCTTGTTTGAATAAATTTATAAAATTTGTGAAAATATAAAATATACTAATATTGGAAACTTTTATATATCTTTAAAAATCTCATCCTTTTTATGGTTAAGAGAAAGGTACATTTAGTTGTTGCGATGTTTGTATTGATAGTTATTTTAATAATCGGTTTAATATATTTATTTGGTATATCTGGAGGAAAAGGAACCACTTCTATAAAAGAATTCTCTGTAACTCCTCAAATTCCAATTGCAGGGCAGTCTGCTACCGTTAAAATTTCATTAAGTGATAGTAAAGGGATAAAAGGATTTGAGTTAGAAGTTAAAGGATTTGATTTGAAAAAGACGTTTAGTTGTAATAATGAAATTACTTGTGAAAAAGAATTTAGCTATACAATTCCTAATAAAGATTTAAATAAAGTTACTTTGATACTTACCGTTTTAAATTCTGAAGGTCAGAAAACTTCAAAAAAGAAAGAAGTTGTTATCCGAAAATCAGATGATGAACCTAAAGAGGCTGTTTGCGGTGATGATATTTGTTCACCTAGTGAAGATGAAACTAGTTGTAGTAAAGATTGTACTGCTTTTAAAGGACCAGAAAATTTGTTTGATATGAATGAAATGTTTGATGAATCTAGTTTAAACACACAAATCACTGGTGATAAAATAGTTACTACGAGCTTAGGAACTTTAAGAGCTATTGATGTTAAATATTATGTAACTAATTGGAGAGGAGTAGATATTTACAATACAGGAACTATTTATATTCCCGAAAATATGCCTGAAGCAAATAAAGGTAAGGCTGCTATTATGGAAGGTTATTCTAAGGATGTGCAGACTGGACCTGATTTCTTAGAGGATTTTGCCCAGAATACAGCAATTATTTTAGGTGTACCTGTATATGCCTGTAGTTGCGGATATCCACCAGGTCCTTTTGGTTATGATAGTGAATCGCAATTGTCTCAGGCTTTTAAAACATTAATGCTTGAAGATAATGATTTGACAAGAAATGTTGTAGTTCCTTTAACTCAAGATTATATGAGAGCTATGACTATGTTGAATAGTTTTGATGAAGCTGGAAATCCAACTGAGTTTGTGACAACTGGAAGTTCAAAAAGAGGAAATACTCAATGGACTTTGGCTGCTGTAGATTCTAGAGTCAAAGGTTTTATGTCTAATGCTTTTGCTGGTCCTGATCAAATTAATTATTGGGAACTTGTCGAACAAGAGTTTGGCGGAGAAAATCTTTATGGTACTTCTGATGAGGCTTTACCTTGGTTAAATACTTGGTCTGGTAAACAATATCAATATTATTTTGATCCTTATCAGTTTACTGAAAAGTTAGAAGGTAAGGTTTCAATGACAAATGTTGGTACAAATGATAGGGAACCAATTCAAACATTAAATAGTTTATTTTTGAAGTTAGATGAACCAAAAGCTTTAGAGTTTGTTGCTGATTATCCTCACGGATGGGGAAGTAAACAGCATTTAGCAAATTGGAGATCTATTATTGATAGAACTTTCTTTGGTAGAAAGACCCCTATTGTTAGTGTTAATAATAACGGAGATGTAATTGAAGCAACAGTGAGTAATGCAGAAAGTATTAACAAAGTAAGATTGTTTTATGGAACAAATTATAATTCTATTAGCGATGATCTTACAAGAAAAGAGGGAGAATGGTTCGAAGTAGAAATGCAAAAAGATGGAACTAAATATGTTGCTTCAAAGAGTGTTTTACCACAAGATGAAAGTATAGCTTATTATATTGAGGTTGAGGATGAAAGAAATGACATACAATCTTATTCTTCTAGTATTGTTTATATAATAGAAAGATAATCTTTTTAAATAATATTCTCTTTTTTTGAAGAATGGTTTTGATATTAAAAGAGATTTTAATTGATGATTTTAATAGTGATAAAAATGAATTATTTAAATTAATTGATTCAATATGGGCAAATCAAAAAAGTGCTACAAATACTAAACATTCTATCCAACGTTGGGCTGAGGCAGCTAAGACAAACAAACCTGAATCTGGTAATTATTTTTATATTATTCTTGATGGACTTAAAGTTGGATTGACTGGTTATTTTATTCCAGACAAATTGCATGGTACCTTTGGGTTAAGACATCATGGCACAACAGTAAAAGGTACTGGCAAACTTGCTTTAGACTTGCTTGTTGCATATTTGAAAGATAAATATGGTAAAGGATATAAACAATTAGTTGAACTTGTTCCTGCAGAGCATCCAGAAATAATTGATAAATTTAAATCTTGGGGGTTTGAATTATCTGACGGACCAATACCTGATTGGGAGCCTAAACGAAATTATTACAAATATGTTATGTATAGATCGGGGTAATTTTACAACTTCATTACTTATAATAAAAATGAGATATAGCCCCACCAGGATTCGAACCTGGGTCCCGAGGACCAAAACCTCGTGTGCTGGGCCACTACACTATGGGGCTGTAAATGTTATGGATTTTGACGAGTTTAAAAATGTTTTGAACTAACTACTTTTTCTTTTATACCTACCACGTTTTTCTACTTGCTCTAATTGAGTTAATACTTTTTGATAATTCTTACTTTTTTTATAACCTTTTAGAAAACTTTCATATAATTCTTTATGATGTTTGTAGTGTTTTGATTCTAGTGCTTGTTTTAATAAATGCAAGTCTACTGCTCGGTCTTCTATTTTTTTTGAAATATAACCTAAACCAAAATCTATAAAGTAAACTTTATTATCTTTTAATATCATATTAGATGTTGTTAGATCTGAATGAATTATATCATTATCATGCATTATTGCGGTTTGTTCACCAATTAATTCTGCTATTTTTTTTCTTTTTGGATAGTTATCTAGTGTATTTTTTAGAACATCACCTTTTAGATATTCCATTTTAACTTTTTTATTTTCTTCATCTATTTCCAAAACTTTTGGAACGTTGATAAATTGTGCAGCTTTTGTTAGTAATTTAAATTCTTTTCTTGTGGGATATTTTGTCTTTGCATTATCTATGAATTTATGTCTGTAACTTTTTGAAATTCTTTCCTTTATTAAAACATTATTTTCTAGATATAAAATTGCCTCTGCGCCACGATGTAAAATCTTCATAATTCACATTCCAGGTAACTTACCTTTAAACTTTTTCATTAATTTTTCAGGATCACCTTTCATTAACTTTGCCATTTTTTTGGTTTGTTTATAATGTTTTAATAATTCTCTAACTTCCCCAGTTGTGACTCCTGAACCTTTTGCTATTCTATCTATTCTTGTTCTATTGAAAACTTTTTCTGGATCTTCAAGTTCTTCTTTTGTCATTGCTTGCATTATACATTTCCATTTTTTTATTTTATCATCTTGAACTTGTAGTGCTTCTTTTGGTATTTTCATATTAGAAAAGCCTGGAATCATTTCCATAATTTTATTTATTGGTCCCATTTTTTTCATTGCAATAATTTGTTCATACATGTCTAAGAAATTAAAATCTCCTTTAAGGAATTTTTTACCCATGTCTTGAGCTTCTTCTTCAGAAATTACTTCTTTTGCTTTTTCTAATAACGATTTAATATCACCCATTCCTAATAATCTACCTACAAAGCCTTCTGGATTAAATTCTTCTAAATCATCTATTTGTTCACCAACACCAATAAATTTAATTGGAGCTTGTGTGACTGAGCAAGCAGATAGAGCACCACCCGCTTTAGCAGTACCATCCATTTTTGTTGCTATAACTCCAGTAATATTACAAGAATCATGAAATTCTTTTGCTTGTTTTTCAGCTGTTTGACCAATATCTGCAGAAATAACTAGTAATTTTTCATCTGGTTTTATCGTATTATTTAAATCTTTAATTTCTTTGATTAAATCATCAGATAAAGCATCTCTACCTGCAGTATCTATTATTATTATATCAAATTTGTTTAATTCATCTTTATGTTTTTTCCAAATATCAACTGCTTTTTTTTCAGTAGTTCCTATAAATGATGGAACGTTGACTTTTTTTGCTATTTGTTCAACTTGTTTCATAGCTGCTGGTCTGTGAACATCTAAACCTAAAATTGCAACTTTGTTTCCACGTTTGCTATAATATTTTGCTAGTTTACCTGCAGTTGTTGTTTTACCATTACCAAATAAACCAACTAACATTATTTTGAATGGTTTTTCTTTAATTTGAATTGGCTTTGGAGTTCCACCTAAAAATTTAGTTAATTCTTCATAAACTATTTTTACTAAATATTCTCTAGGACTAATTCCTTTTGGTAAGTTTTTTTCTAAGGCTCTTTCTTTTATGTTTTTACTTAATTGAAAAACTAATTGAACATTGACATCTGCTTGTAATAAAGCTCTTTGAATGTCTTTTACTAATTCATTTACTAACTTTTCGTCAACTATTGGAGCTCCAGCTATTCTCTTTAGTACATTCCTTAAAGATGTGCCTAGATTTTCCATTACCATGAAAATCAGTTAAAAATTAGAGTTTATAAAGAATTCTTTTTAATTAAAAACATAACATTTAAAAGATTTTCTTTATTCCTTTTTGTATGGGTAATCAAGAATTGGCAAGGAGCTTAAGAAGAATAAGAATACATGAAGGTAGCATGGTTGATATAGCTCTAAAAATGCATCAAGCATATCCTTTACGTAAACAAGCTACTTTTATCGGGGTCATTTCTTTTTTTGAAAAGGGTTGGGCAGAATTAGGATACGCTTTGGAAGGTCAAGAGCCATGGAAAACTTATTTTGGGTTGTACTGCGGGGCCATTAATCTTGAGGATAGGCAAAAAAAAGAATTAGGGCTAGCTTCTATGTTATAAATGTTTTTGTTAGATTTGAAATTTATAAAAAATTCTTGTTTAGAGGCTTTGATTTGTCCCAGATTTCATTAAAGTACTCTTTATAGTTGTCTGCTATCTCCTTTTTATGATCAATTCGAAAATGTTTATTATTCAGAAATTGTTAAAAGGGAATCTTCTCTTATCATTGAAGCAAGAAAATAGTTTTTACTTAAAATCCCAGAAGTTTAATGCACCTTTACATGGTACAGGATTATCATATTTGTCTGCTTCTTTTAATATGAAAGCATATTTTTCTTTGTATTCTTCTACTAGGTGTAAATGTTTATCTTTTTTATGTTCTTTCTCTGATTTATATTCTTTTACATCTACTAGTTTAGCTTTTCCAACTATTGCGCCTACAGGTAAATCATCAAAACCATATTTTTTCATTGCTTCTTTATCTATATTGTTAGAAGCATGTATTAAAAATTCTCCACGAAAATTTGTTTTCCATTTTCTTAATTCAATAACTTTTTTTCCTTGTAGAATTAATTCTGCATATGGTTGTTTTATGGTTAAAGCTTTCATGGTTTTTTTAATACTTTTTTATTTATAAAATATTCTGTTACCATCCTAAACCTTTCATTATTTTAGACACATCAAATTTTTCTAAATCTTCTAGTTTTTGGCCAGTTCCTAAATATAAAATGGGTTTATCAGTAACATAAGAAATTGAAATTGCGGTTCCGCCTTTTTCGTCAACATCTGCTTTTGCTAGTATTATTCCATCAATGCCCACAGCTTGATCAAATTTTTTAGCTTGTTCGATACAATCATTTCCTGTAATACTTTCGCCAACAAAAACTTTTAGATTTGGTTGAGTAACACGAACAACTTTTTTAAGTTCATCCACTAAATTAGTATTAGAATGCATTCTACCAGCAGTATCTATTAAAACAACATCAATTTTTTTTGCTTTGGCGTGTTTTATTGCGTCAAAAGCAACTGCTGCTGCGTCTGCTCCATAATCATGTTTTATTACTTTAATATCTAGTTCTTTACCCCAGGTTTCTAGTTGATCAATAGCTGCTGCTCTGAATGTATCTGCTGCGGCTAGAACAACTTTTAGATTATTATTTTGTAATAATTTAGTTAGTTTGGCTATGCTTGTTGTTTTCCCTGAACCATTAACACCCAAAAATAATATAACATAAGGTTTGTCTGCTTTTTTAATTTTAGAAATTAAATCAAAATTAGTATCTTTAAATAATTCTTTTATTGTAGCTTTAAGATTGTCTTCTATCGTTTTTTCTATTTTATTTCTTTCTATTGGTACATTAACTAAATCTAATTTTAAACTTTCTTTTATTTTTTCAATTACTTCAATAGCCGTATTATTTTCCATTAAAACTATTTCTAACTGCCAGAATAATTCTTCAAACTCTTCATTAGAAATTTTTCTTGTTGTTATTTTTTCTTTTATTTTTTGGGCTATTGATTTTTTGTCTGCTATTTTTTCTATCTTTTTTTCTCTAGTCATTATTGGTTGAGCAATCTTTGGTTCTTCTGTTATTTCTTTTTGTATTAATTCATCAGATTTTTCTTCAACCGTTTTAGAAATATTCTTTAATGCTCCTTTAATTTTATCTTTAAAAAATTTAAACATGGTTATATCCTCTCGAAAATATCACTAAATCTTTTTCTAGAAGAGTCTATGTCTTCATCTTCTAGTAATTTTCTTACTCTTTTAATATTTAATTCTGCTACTTCTCCATAAGCTCTTTGTTTTAATAATGACATTTTTATCTGAGATTTTAGTTGTTCTAACTCTTTTATAATTTCTTCGTTTCTGTGATAAGTAGACATTTCATTGTAAACTCTCATTAGTTCTGGGAATTGCATTAAAGCAATATCATAATTTTCTTCTTCCATTAATTTATGGATATTATCTATTTGAAATTTTAACTCTTCTTTTTTTTGTTTGTATAAATATATCTTTAGACATCTATCATGATGATGATCTATGTAACTGTAAAAATTTCTACCATTATTTTCTTTTAGCCATTCTCTTATTTCAGATAAAATTCTTCCTATACTTTCTAAATCGTTTGTGTGTATTAAATTATGTAATTCTTGCACTTTTGTTAAAATGATTAATTTTCTTGTAATTTCATTTAATTCATTGTAATATTTTTCTTGTTCGTTTGAACTATTATATACTTCTCTTAGTTGATGATAGGCAGCAAGTGCAGAAGTAAATTTCTTTCTTTCTAGCTCTGAGTTTATAAAATCATTAATTTCTTTAAATGTTGTCTTTTTGGTTTTAAAAAACATAATTAAAAATAAGAAAGAGTTTTTATAAATTTTTTCTTTAGTTAACTTTCTTCAAATCTGCCTGGAAATAAGAATTCTAGATGGTCCTTATATATTTCTCTTATCTTTTTGTGTTGGATATTGTATCTCTCATGACATATCGGACAGGTTACAACTAGTTCTTCATTTCTTGCAACCATACCGAGGACAATACCAATGTTCATATAGAATGTATATTTTGCTCTCTTTCCCTCAAATAAGTCATCTTTTTCATACTCTTCTGATATATTTACTAAGCAGTTTGCTGAATCCACAGGAACGGTTCTGTCTCCTTTTCTAGGACAACAGTCAATAATTATATGATTATTTTCTAATCTCATAACATCTTCTAATCTTTTTGGTGACATTTTTAATTTTTTAAATTACTTTTAGATTTCTGGGTTTTCTGTATTTTTACTTTCTCTGCTTATGAGCGATTGAGATACTAAACTAACTAATCCTGCTCTTTCTCTGACTAATTCTCTCACTGACATTATAGATTCTTTCCTTGGAGGTTCTTCTAAACAAACTTCTTTTAATGTACCCAATCTACCAATTAGTCCAAAAACGTATGTACTTGAACGTAAATTCATTAAACTTTTTGATTCTTTATATGTTTCATTTAATCCGAACACCAGATTTCCTAGTTCCATTCCTGCACAGAAATATCTTTCTTCATCTATCATTGGTTCTATTACATCTTTGTAATGGTCCAGACATTGTTTTAATTGTTCGCCGATATTCATTTTACATCATTTCTGGGTTTGGCATGTTTTGGTTTGAATTTTTTGTGCTAGAACTTGCGATTATGTCATCAATTCTTAATATTAATTCTGCCACTTCTGATGCGCTTTTGATTGCTTGTGTTTTAACTTTCAAAGGTTCAATAACTCCTTGTTTCCAAGAGTCTACTATTTCTCCTTCAAAAACATCAACACCAGCCCATTTCTCTCCGTTATCATGTTTAGCTTTCATTTCTGTTAAAATATCAATTGGATCTAAACCTGCGTTTTCTGCTAGTGTTTTTGGTATTATTTCTAGTGATTCTGCAAATGCTAGAACTCCGAGTTGTTCTCTTCCAGATAAACTATTAGCATATTCTCTTAATCCTTTTGCAACTTCCATTTCTGGAGCACCTGCGCCTGCAACTATTTTTCCAACTTTTAATGCGGCGTTTATATCTCCTAGTGCATCTTTTACTGCACGCTCAACTTCATCTACAACATGCTCTGTGCTGCCACGAATTAATAATGTGACTGCTTTTGGATTTTCACATTTTGTAACAAAAGTCATGTTTTCATCGCCGATTTTCTTTTCTTCTATTGAACCTGCTTTTCCTAAATCTTCAGCTTTTAATTCTTTTAAGTTAGATATAATTCTAGAACCAGTAGCCTTTGCTAGTTTTTTCATGTCAGATTCTTTTACTCTTCTTACTGCATATATTTTGGATTTAGCTAAGAAATATTGTGCAATATCATCAATTCCTTTTTGACAAAAAACTGCGTTTGCGCCAGAACTGACTATTTTATCTACCATTCTTTTTAACATTAGTTCTTCTTGATCTAAAAAAGATTGTAATTGTGTTGGGTCTGTAATTTGTATTTTTGCATCAATTTCTGTGTCTTTGATTTCTAATGGCGCATCAATTAATGCTATTTTTGCATTTTCTATTTTTTTTGGCATTTCTGAGTGAGTTCTTTCTTTGTCTAAAACTATTCCTCTGATTAATTCTGAATCTGATATGCCTGCACCAACTTGTTTTTCTATTTTAATATCTTCAAGTTCAGTTTTTTCTTCTGATTGAACTTGTTTCATTGCTTCAATGCATAATTTTGCTATTTTTTCTTTTGCAGATTCTACGCCTTTACCAGTCATGGCGGTTTCGGCAATACATCTTAATAGCTCTTCATCTTCTATTGTAATATCTTCTGCTATTTGAGCAAGAATTTCTTGTGCTTTTTCAGCGGCTAATCTATAACCTTTTGTTATTATTGTTGGATGTATTTTTTTATCTAGTAATACTTCTGCGTTTTTTAGTAATTCACCTGCTAAAACAACTGCAGTTGTTGTGCCATCTCCAACTTCTTTTTCTTGTGTTTTTGCTACTTCAACAATCATTTTTGCTGTTGGATGTTCAATAGCCATTTCTTCTAGAATTGTTACACCATCATTTGTGATAACTACATTGTTTAAACTGTCCACTAGCATTTTATCCATACCTTTTGGACCTAATGTAGTTCTAACTGTTTCTGCAACTAATTTTGCAGCCATAATGTTATTTCTTTGAGCATCTCTTCCGATAGTTCTTTGACTATCATCTGATAATATGTATACTGGTTGTTTTTCTGACATTTTTACTCCTTATAGCGCTTTTCAGAACTTGCTATTGTTTATAAATTTTTTGTATATTTTATTTATAAATAGATAAGCTTATTAATTTTGTTTAACTATAGAATATATCATGAAAACAGGTATAAAAGTTATAGATGCTATGACTACATCTCCTGTATTTGCTAAGGCTAGCGATAGTGTTCATTCTTGTGTTCAAAAGATGATAAAAGAGAATGTTGGAAGCTTAATTGTCGCAGATGGAAGAAAATTAATTGGTATAATTACTGAAAAAGATTTACTTACTAAAGCTTTGGGTAATGAAATAAATATTAAAACTGCTAGAGCTGAATCTGTTATGACTAAAAATCCTGTGTTTGCTAGTCCTGAACTAGATTTGTATGATGCTATGATATTAATGAAAAATGAGGAAATAAGAAGACTTCCAATTGTTAGGAATGGAAATGTTGTGGGATTGTTAACATATAAAGATATTTTGAGTATACAACCTGATTTGTATGAAATAAGGATTGAAGGTTTTAAAATTAGAGAAAATGATAGAAAATCTAAATTAAGAGGTAGTTTTGAAGGAAACTGCTATTCTTGTTCTTCTTATGGCCCATTAACAAAAATTGGAAGAAAATGGTTGTGTGATTCTTGTAAAGAGTAAGATTTATTAATATATCAAACTAAATTTATTTTTATGATTGAAAAAGAAGAGAAAGTAATACCTTCTCCAGGTTTGATACTTAAATATAATGGAGTTTTTGATTTTGATAGATTGTATAATAAGTTGAAAGAATGGTTTTCTGAGAATGATTATGTTTTTCAAGAGGAAGAGTTTGGTGAAAAAGGTAGACCTGAAGGTAATGAATATAAATATGTTTTTAGTGGTGAAAGAAAGGTAACTGAATATTATAAGTTTAAAGTTAAACTAGTTGTTGAAATGAAAAAAGTTAATTCATTATCCAAAAATTTAGTTAATGGGGAGATAAGATTGATTTTTACCGGGAAAATGGAGTTAGATTATAGAAATAAATGGCAAAAAAATGCAATTCTTAGTTTTATGTTCAAAGTTTATAATGAATATTTAATTAGAGATGAGATAGAAGGATATAAACATGAATTATATGAAGAAGTTGTTGAACTGCATGATATTGCTAAAGATGTTTTAGAGTTTAATCGTTAAGTATATAAATTAAATTGTTTTTATTTTGTTATGGATAAAAGAGGGCAGTTTTATTTGATTATTGTGTTTATATTATCTTTAACTATTTATGGAGTAACATATCAGGTTAATAAAATTACAGAACCTTTTATTTGGGAAGATTTTGATGATGTTTCACAAAATTATATTTCTGAGTCTGCGTTTGTTATTAATTCTGCTTTGAAGAATAAAGAAAATGTTAATGATAGAATTGAGGTATTTACTTTGGATTTTTTGGGGCATGCTAAACAAAGAAATCCTAATTTAGGTTTATTATATATTTATGGTGATGGAACTAATGTTTATTTGAAGAATTATTTGGATGTTAGTGGGGGTGTTAGTTCTAGTGATACATATAATGATGTATTAGGTGTAGATCAGGAGTTGATCCAAGATGTTACAATACAAATCGGAGGAAAAGATTTCATTTATAAAGTTCCTGTAACTTCAGAACAATTTGGAGAGGATTGGAGTGATGTAACTGTGGGTAATCAACCTTTTGATTTAAGCTTGGCCGGAGTTATACATCCTTTTGATTTAGCTAATGGGCCTGAGTTTAAGGTTATAATAAGGGCAAGCAATGATATTAAAGTTGTAGACGAAACTTATGGGGCCTCAGGTAGTGAATGGGATCCATTACTTTCATCTAACGTTCAGCAAGCAGTTAATTAGAAAGATATAAAAAAGGTATAAAATGATTAATAACATTAATAAAAAAGGAGTGAGCCCCTTAGTTTCTTGGGTGTTGATAGTTGCATTTTCAGTTACTATGGCGTTTATAATTATTCCTGCAATGATTGATAATATAAAAGATAATGTTCCTGAACCAGATATTAAATATTGTGATGATGTTAGGATCTCTGTCGAAAGAGTGGATAAAATGATAGGGGGAGGTAGTTTGCTGATAGAACTTAGTAATGAAGGTTCATTTTCTATTCAAAAATTAACTGTTGGAAGAATAACTTTAGATAGAGGTTTGCAATGGTGTGAGTATAATGATTTTGATAGTGCTACCAATGGTGAAAATCCTTTAACCCCTGGTGATTCAAAAATTATTTTTGTGGAAATGGATAGGGGTTATTCTTCAGATATAACTCTCGAAAATTTTGTTTTATGTGGAATTAATCCTATATCTGCTGGAGATGATGATTTTGTAAGTATTGAGTTAATACCTTGGATAAAAGTTGAAGATGAATTAATAAACTGTGTTGATAAAAAAATTGTTATTGATGACCCGACAGTTTTAAATAGTTAATTTATTAGGTAATATGAAAATGAATAAAAAAGCGGTTTCGCCATTGGTTGCAACGATTTTGTTAGTTGCGATTACTATTGTTATAGCTTTCTTAGTCTTTTGGTGGTATGGTGATTTAATTGGTAAACAATTAGAAAAGTCAAAAGTTGATTTGGAAAAGGTTTGTGTTAATGATTTAGATTATAGTGTTAGTTCTCCAGAATGTACTGGCAATGATCCAACAAAAAAAATAGTTTCATTTTTTGTTCAGAATAGTGGAAGTGTAAAGATTGGCGGGTTTAAGGTTGATGGTTTTGGAAATACTGGAAATACTTTTACTGAGGAAATTCCTTATGCTATTTTCCCAGGAATAAATAATAAAGTAAGTTTTGAAGTTGATACTCAGGATGTTGGAAAGAATTTGGAGTTTGATATTGTGCCAATGGTTTATGGTGGTGGAAAGACTAGATATTGTAGTGAGAAGGCGCAGAAAGCTAATATTGTTTGTAGTTAGTATGATTTTTTTTACCAAAACATTTAAATATTAAATAAATCTGGATTATTAGAGAATAATAATACTAATATTAAAAAAGGAGGTGTATTATTTTGAATGATAAAAAGGGTATAAGTCCATTAATTGCTACTGTTTTGATTGTTGGATTTACAATAGTTTTAGCGGTTTTAGTTATTACTTGGATTAGTGGAACTGTGAATGATCAGACCAATCTTGCTGATTGTCAAGCTGATGTAGGAAACATTTGTTTGGCTGCTGTTGGTTCGGTAACTGGTGGATTTGCGGCTGCTACTACTGTGTTTACTGTTACAAATCAAGGATCTACTGGTTATGATGATGTTAATGTAGTATTTTTAGATGGTGCTGGTTCAACTGTTGCCGGTCCATTACCTGTTGCAGTTACTCAATTAGGTGCATTTAGTTCTACAGCTGTGGATTATGGTGCAGCATTACCATTTAAAGCAAGAATAATTACAACTGTGTCTTCAGATGTTGGTGAAGGCTGTAAGATGGATTGTGCCGCAATAGAAATAACTAAGTAAACTTCTTACTTTTTTCTTTTTTTCTTTAATAATTTTTAGAAATCTATATAAATAGAATTTTTCAAGAATTAAATTATGAAAAAGAAGGGTGATGTATGGGTTTCAGCTATTTTATACACTGCTTTAGGTGTAGTTCTTTTAACGATTATTTTAGCTGCAGGTTTGCCTGCAATTCAGAAGATGAAAGATAGTTATACTTCAAAACAAACTAAAGAATTGATGTTAGTTTTAGACAAGAATATTAAGACAGTTTATCATGAAGGCCC
>JAGWAE010000027.1 GCA_018302135.1 Candidatus Woesearchaeota archaeon | reverse complement strand
AATAATATGTAGTAACTTCATTAACACTTGTCTCAGCTGTGAATGTTTCTGGAATATTAATTTCTTCTGCATAAACAAAATTAGAAAAAATAATTAATATTACTAACATCACCAGCTTTTTCATATAAATAAATTTATCTAATTGTATATAAAAATATTACTTATTTTAGATGTAACTCAATAACATCTTCTTCTTGTAATATATGATTCAAACCAACTCTCTGACCAGAAAATCTAGCACTTTTTCCCCAAACTCTAGCATAATCAAAACGCCTAACAAAATCTTTGTGTACATTCAATGCCAAATCTCGAACATTTGCTTTTTTATTTAATGCAATAGGGGGATAATCTTTATTTTTTCCAGGACTTTTAGTGTAAACGTAAATCAAACCAAGTTTATTCCATATTCTTTCTTTGACATTATTATCCATACTATTAACAATTATTCCATTAAAAGGGATTCCAGCTTCTTCTAACTCTTCTTTTATTAATTTAATGTCATCTCTACTTCTTGAAACAATAACAATCAAATCAGAATCTCTAACAACCCCTAAATATGCAGGTCCTTTTTCTTTTTCTAAATAATCTTTTGTTATTGCTGGCATTTCTATAACTTGCAACATAACACCATGATAATCCATTGTAGCTATTTCTGGTTTTCTAGTTGTATGTTCATATTCAGCAATCTCAGGTTTAGCATTTGTTATTCTAGATAATAAAGTAGATTTTCCAGTATTAGTAGCTCCAATTAAAACAATTCTAGCAGCACCTTCTTTTTTTATAGATAATCCTCCACGATTACCTCCCTTAGATAATCTTTTTTCTCTGTCTAATAATCCTTTATATTTAGCAATCTTCTTCTTTATATCGTTCCTTAACTTTTCAGCCCCTTTATGCTTTGGTCCAACTTCTAGCATCTTTTGTAAAATTGCAATTTTCTCAAGAAAAGTTCTAGCACTAGGATATTCCTTTTCTAATCTTTGATATTCAAAACCTGCATTAGTTGGCATAAATATAATCATAATACACTCAATAAAAAACTTTCCATAACCTTTTTATATTGGGTTTAGCTTAAGAATTTTGAAGTGCAAGGTTGCCGGAGCGGTCAAACGGGATAGATTCGAAAGAAGTCCAAGCTCAAGATCGCTTATGAGAAACCTATTGGCTTAGTGCCTACGCAGGTTCGAATCCTGTACCTTGCATTTTAATTATAATAAAAATAAGGATCAATTTTATTAATAAGTATTTGTTTTCTTTCTTCCGGCGTTAGTTTTGGCGGGCAAAATCTAAATTCTCTCCAAATATAATACTTAGATATATGTTTAGGATTAGAAGATAATTTCAATTCTTCAAACCATTTTTTTATTTCGTTTAACCTATCAATTCTAATCTTATAAGATTCGCTATTATTTTTCCCATTTTTATTGTTTGCTTTCTTAATCATAATCATCCCGGGATGAAATCCTATCTCTCTCAAAATATTTTCCACTTGAATAATAAGTTGTTTTGAAGTAGATACTATTTCTATTCTCGGTTGGCAGTGATATTTTTTTCTAAAATTATTGTCATATTTACCATAACATTTTTTACAATGAAAATTGCCATCAGTATCAAATAATCCTCTTAATGCACCAATCATAAACTCTTTTTTAAAAAAAATCCAAGAAGGGAATTCTACAATAAGTGTTTTTTTGCCTTTTTTAACACCAAGTTCAATTATTTTGTCGATTATTTCTTTTTTATAAAGATTAAATCCATAAACTGACCAATAATCAAAATTTCTCGGTTTTACTTTAGAAAAATATTTAGAAAACAAAGGGCATAAATGATTATCATAGTAATCTTTGTCATCTTCTTTATGACCTGCAATATAAAGTGCATTACCCCTAGATTCTATCCATCCATCACCTATATGAGCTCCAATGATTTCTGCAACTTCATCGCAATATTCCATATAAATAGGAATAAATCTTTATTTAAATACTTAGCGACGGTGTTTGGCAAGCCGGCAAGCATAAAGATAAAAATGGTAAGTTCGAACCCTGCTCCCTGCATTCACTTCTTCAAAAAAACAAATAGTTTTAAATATTTCTGCAATTCAATCTGTCTATGAACGAAAAAATAAAAATAATCACAATTATTATACTCATAGTATGTTTCTTTTTTTTATCAAATGTATTCGGTGCATTTTCATCATTAAATAAATATGTATCTGGAACACCTGACAAACATTGTTCATTAGATTCTGACTGTATTCTTAAAGATACAACATGTGGGTATTGCGATTGTGGAGACACTGTAAACGAAGATTGGGATGTTTTCTGTCCATTCAGAAATCCACCGGCAAGAGTTAAGTGTTCAGTTTGTGCATCTCCAGGTTACAATTTCGATATAAAATGTGTTAATAATCAATGTGAAAAAGTTTGGAAGAATAATACTTAAATTAAAAATTCACTTCTTCAATCTAACATCTAGCTGCGGGAAAGGTATTTCAATTCCAGCTTTATTCAAAGCATTATAAATTTTAGTATTAGCTTCATCGACAGCTTCAAACCTATGGTCATAACTTTCAACATAAAAATACGCTTTAAAATTCAAAGAGGAACTTCCCATCTCAACAAATCTAACTGTAGGTTCTGGATCTTTAACAAAATATTTAACAGTTAAAATTTCTTTCAAAATTATCTTCTTAACTTTTTCAATATCACTACCATAAGCAACATTAAATGGAACAACGACTCTAGATTTAGGTTCGGGTAAAGCAACATTTTGTATTATACTATCTGCCAATTTACTATTAGGTATAATTATCATTTCGTTATCAAATGTGACAATTCTTGTGCTTCTTAATCCAACTTTCTCAATCTTTCCTTTAACTTGTTGACCATTATCTAAGTATATTAAATCTCCAACAGCAACGGATTTATCAATTATCATAGCTGCACCAGAAAAAATATTAGACAACGTTGGTTGCAAAGCCAAAGCAATAGCTATACCTGCTACACCCAAAGCTCCAAGTATTGGTAATATTTCAACTCCCCAAATAGACAAAACATAAATTGTAGAAATTACAATCAAACCAACAATCATTACATTATGAACTAAAGATAATAAAGTATCATCTAATTTACTTTTAGTTTTTTGAGCAAATTTCTTAAAAGATCTTTCAATTAACAAATTAGTAATCATATAAACAATAAATATTATATTGACTGCAGTTAATGTATAAATTAATTTAGAAATTGTATCTTGTGTCCCTTCCAAAAGCAGTAAAGTATCTTCTATTGTCATATTCAAACTTATTAAGAAAAAAAGTATACTAACGGGTAAAGAAGTTTTCTTAACAATTATATCATCCAAGTCTGTTTTAGTCTTTAAAGTTAGTTTTAAAACAATCTTTTGCAATACAATATAAGCTAATCTAAATACAAAGAATAATACAAAAAACACTACTATTACTCTTACATATTCATTTTCAATACCATTAAACATACATTGATTAATAACCTACTATTTTTAAAACTTTTCGGTACATATAATTATATGAAAATTAAAAAAGTAGTTTATACAAAAGAAAATAAATTTTACTGGAAATCAGGAGATTTACACACTCAACTAGGTTTAGTAACAGAAGAAGAATTAAAAACAAAACAAAAAGTTAAAAACAAAGATACTGAATTTATAATCACAAACGCAGGATTTTTAGATAGTTTTGAAAAATTAAAACGTGGCCCACAAATAATGTTACCAAAAGATATAGGCCCAATAATTACAGGAACAAATTTAAACAAAAATTCAAAAGTTTTAGAAATTGGAACTGGTTCTGGTGCTTTAACTTGTTTTCTTTCTCAGTTTGTAAAATCTATTATAAGTTATGAAATAAGACCAGATCATTTAACAATAGCAGAAAAAAATTTAGAAGATTTTGAAATAAAAAATGTTAAATTAATTAACAAAGATGCGATACTTGGAATAAAAGAAAAAGATTTTGATGCAGCAATAATAGACATAAAAGAGCCTTGGTTAGTTATTGACAATGTAGAAAAAGTTCTGAAATCTTCTGGTTATATAGTTTCATATTCTCCGTCTATAACTCAGTCTGATTTATTAGTTAAACAAGCAGAAAAAAATTCTAATTTGAAAGTTATTAAAACAACAGAAACTATTGAAAGAGAGTGGGATATTCAAGGAAAAGTAGTTCATCCAAAAATGAGAATGTTGGGACATACTGCTTTTTTAACATTTATTAGAAAGTTGTGATTTAATTAACACCTTTTGGTGGTCGAGGCATAGCATATACTTTTTTGGATATCATATTCAAATGTACAAAGTCTCGAGGAGTCATAGACTCAAAGTAGTCGGATGCTTTCATGGTATTCCCTTTACTTAAAAGATAAGATTTCCTAGAAAGGTAAACCTCCCCATGATCCAAAATCGGATGAAAGCGATTCCACCAAGGCCCAATTGTCACTTCTATATTGGCATGAATATTCCTTTTTGTTTCCGGATGAGTATATACCCGAAATTTTGGTTTAAACTCAATCTTTTCAGCTTTCAGATAATTTAAAATAGCTGCAGTTAAACAAGTAGGATTTTCGGTATTCTTAGCAAATTTTTCTGATTCTTTAGCCATATTTATTAAAATATCTGATTCTGGTTGATTAGATAATAATGCCATTCTAAAATTAAAAGGAATCCCAGATATATCTTTAATCGTACCTGACATAAGTTCTAAACCTCTTGCACCCTGAGCATATGTCGTTAGACCTCCACTCAAAACCAAAAAAACTGGATCAGAAAGTATTCCTAATGTTCCAGAAGGGACTTCTGCAAGAGTATCATAATTTGCACCATACCTAGTTTCAATCTCTCTATAAGCTCCATCGATTCTTTCAACTAGATTGTCTCGAACAATATAATCAGGGGTGGCAGTATTATCTTGAGCAGCAGAAGCAAAGTCCATCCCACTCGGATCCACATAATTCATAGGATTATTTGCAACATAAGAATAAGGATGATTATCTTCAACAGGATCTACAGAAGTAAATCTTCCTAAATTTGAATCATAATATCTAGCATTAAAATAATATAATTCATCATCTAGTTCTTTCCCAGTAAATGAAAATCTTTCACCATTAATAATTTCTTGTCCAAAAGGT
>JAGWAE010000026.1 GCA_018302135.1 Candidatus Woesearchaeota archaeon | reverse complement strand
CATTCTTTTTATAAAAATAAACAATAAAAACAATAACAACTAAAGAAATTAAAGCCAAAATAAAGTTAAATCCAGTAAATAAGCTAAAAGCTGCCCCGGTATTAGTAACATAATTAAATAGCCCAAAATGCACGTCTTTCATTAGAAACTTAGTTATTTGATCTAAAAATACAATAAAAAACGCAATTAAAATAAATTTCTTCCAATCAACCATAATTAAAAAGTAATAAAGGTATATTTAAAATTAACCTAAGATTAATAAAAAATTATGATAGAAAAATATAAATATACAATTAGATTATTCAAAATATGTCTAAAGGTATTGAAGATGTAGATTTAACTGTACAATGCGATGTTATGGCTGCTTCCATGAAAGAAGGCATAGAAAAAATGCTTGATTCTGATTTTGTAGAATTTCAAATACCTGAGAGAATTTTGACGGATGCTATATCTTTTTTTGATATTGTTAAAAATGGTTCAGAATCTTATGTAAATGATACTCCACCGTTAAGTCTGAAGAGTATAGTTGCATATAGAATGGTAAAAGATATTTTAAAAATAACGTATTATAGAATTATTAAAGATGAGGATATACCTCCCAAAATCGAAAGACTAGCTGAAATAACTAGAAGTTTAGAAAACCCAACTAGTGCAAGAGAACACTCCGCTACAGAATATCAAAATTTAGCATATATATTTGGAGAAATAGCCAGACTTGGATCAGAATCAAGATCCAATAAGTCCATGAGTGGCCACCATTATAGCAGATACACTTATCCGCAAGGTATGTAAAAAATTAGATAGGTTTAACTAATTAAAATTATTCCCAAAAATGGTAAATCGGTATGGATACAATAGAAAATATATTAAAAAGAGAATTTCCTGAACTAAAAGTAGAAATTCCTTCAATTCCCGGAACAAGCGATATTAAATCAGATGAACTTTCAAAAGCAATTTTATACATCAGAGAAAATAAATTAGTTCAAGATTCTATAAATCTACTTACTTGTCTCAAGCCAATGAGAAGTTCAGTTATCTATCCTATCAATTTCCCCAATCAAGAAAGAGGTTTAATGTTTAGAGTAGATTGGGTACAGGAATCAATGATTTATGTTGGTTATGTTCAATCCAGAAATTTCCAAGATAATAGAATTCAAGCAAGATTTTATAGTATGACTCTAAAACAAAGTTAAAATCATATACAGAAATCTTTAAAAACTTCCATTATAATTTATAAGCCATGGGCGATATAGATTCTTTTCTTAGCGAATTAAACAAGAAGTATATAAGTAGTACAAAAAAATCAAAGGATAAATTAAACAGAAAACTAAGAATTTCAGAGTTAAGAAAAAGAATAAGAGAAACAGAATCTCCAGAAGATAAAAGAACATTAAGAAAAGTACTAGTAGAAGAAATAAAATCAAAGGGAATTTCAAAATTAAAAACAACAAGTAATGATCCTGTAGAATATCATATAACTTATGATACATTTGGTCAAACTTTAGAACCAGTTTATTTCTGGGTTTTAGACTTTATGAGAGGTCAATATGGATTAAAATTAGATGTAAACAAAACCGAAGAAGGATTCGAAGCTTCAGTCGGTGGTGGTTTCTTTGGAGAACTAGGAACAAGAGCGGCAGTCATGCAAGACCGAGCAATGAAAATATTAGAAGTAGTAAATAATATTTTAAGAACAATAATTAATTTAATTTATGATTTAAAAGAATTCGAACAAAGGTTAAAATTATATGAAGATATAGATCCAAAAAAACAACATAATTTATCCACAAGACAAGGAGCAGAATACGGACTAAAATCTGTATGGATGGACCAAGTAGATATAAAAGCTGGATTAGGAAGTATTAACCAATTAACTCGTGGAGATCTACAATTTATTACATTAAGGGATGCATTCTTCCAAATAAGAAATATAAAAGAAGTAGATAAATTTGATTTAAACGATAGAGTTAAAGTAATCTTAAAGAAAAAATTTCATGAATATGAAACTTGGAGAAGATTAAGCGAAGTAGAATTAAGAAAAAGATACGATTTAGAAAAGCATTATTTAAGAGCACAAGTTGATTCACTAAGACTTTACACTAAATGGGCCAAACCATATTTAAGAGCCGCCCAAAAATTAGGAATGAAAGAATTCAAAACAAAAACAGGATTACCTTCTCCAGATGTTATATCAACATTTAATAATATGCAAATGGAGCTAAAATTATTCGGAAAGAAAGAAGTAAAAATAGAAGACGTAGAAGAAATAAAAAGTCTAGCAAAAAAATTAAAAACAAAAGAAAAATATTATGCTTGTCTAGAATCAGAATTCAGATTTAGAACTGCCCCACAAATAGCAAGGTCCGGGCAATCAACCCATTACGCCCATCTTGGAGTTATAGACATTTTCTTCAGAGCTTATGTTTTAACAGATGAAGATATAAAAGATATCGAATCATATGAAGTTTATGAAGATATGAGTTTAATTGAAGAGCTAACAGATAATAGCTTAGCATCACTTCAACTAGACTTAGATACATATATAGATGAAAAAAAAGAAACAAAAAAAGAAGAGAAATCTAAATCTAAAGGATTTGATTTACCAAATCCATTCGCAGGTTTAAAAGAATTATTTTCTCCATTAGGAACTTTGTTTGGTACAAGTCAAAAAGAAGCAACACCATACCATCTTAAACTGCTAGAATCTAAAGTAAATACAAAAGCCATAGATACATGCAATACAATGTACAGTGTTTTCAAAAAAGCTCACAGAATGATAGCCTGGTAATATGATAGAAAAAATTAAAAAAGAGCTTGAAAATATTAACACTAGAAAAGATAAGATAAAATTCTTAATAAACAAAATTCAAGAAACTAAAAATAAAAAATTAATTATCCAATTAGAAGAAATTCTTAATCAAGTAATTCAAGAAGAATCATTAGAAGAAAGAATTGAACTACCTCAACAACAAATAGATATTCCAAAAAGAGATTTAGAAAAAAGAGAATCCTTGCAAGAAAGAGTGCCACAAGAAACTAAGAAACAAGATTTCTTTGAAAGGGTTGATTATTCAAGAGCAATTAATTATAATTCAGAAAGAGAAAGATTACTTAAAGGTTTATCTGTAGACCCAACAAGAAGGGAAACTATTCAAAATTTAAATTTAACAACTAGTGAAATTAAAGATTATTTTGGATCAAAATCACAAGAATACTTAAGGAGAACTCCAGACAATGTAAAAAAGGTAGAAGTTAATGAAATAGAAAAACCAACTTTTGAAATACCGGAAATGTTAAAAAGAAAGAAACTAAATACTCAAGATGTAAAATACGAGATAACATAATGGGATTTTTTCATAATAAAAGGAATAGTGAAATAAACAACGATAGTGCTTTATCTTTTTCTAGACAAGGTACTACAACAAATCCACAAACTGCAAATCAAATTACTGAACTAGGCCGTGTTCTAAATTCTGGAATAAAAAATGTTGAAGTCGGTGGTATACAACAAGAAATTTTCGAACAAATTCCAAAACAACATTTATCTGAAATGAGAAGACTTGCAAAATTGACAGGAGCAAACGTATCAGTTCATGCTCCAATATTAGATCCTGCAGGTTTTACACAACAAGGATGGTCAGAACAAGAAAGAAAAGAAAGTGAAAGATACATGGAACTAGTTTTAGAAAAAGCTCACGAACTAAATCCGAATGGAAATATTCCAGTTAACTTTCATACAACAATAGGTGTGCCAGGCACATTAACTGAAAAAGCAAAAATAACAGATAAAGATTTAACAGAAGAAGAAAGAAAAAATTTTCAAGGAGAAAAAATAATTTTAATGCATGCAGTAGAAAGAGATACTGGAAAAATTATTCCATTAAAAAGAGAAGTAAAAGAACATTTAGATGGAAGAAAAACATGGACTCCTCAAGAACTTCTCGATAATGTTAACAAAACAAGTTGGGACCAAGAAAAACTACAATTAATGAGCTATCAAAAATCCAAAGAAGAACTAAGACATATGTCTGATAGAATTCGTTTAAGCCCACAATATGCTAGTCTAGCATTTAATAAAAAAGATTTAAATGAAGATGAAGCAAGAGAACTAGCAAAACTTGAATCTCAAATGATGTTACATCAGAAACAAATAGGAGAATACGATACTCACTTAAATTCTGGATTGAATAATTTATACAATAAATACAGCAAATATAAAGATCCGAACGAAAAAGAAGGTTCAGAATATATCGAATCGGCAAAGAAATTAGCTAAAATGTCTAGAGAAGAACGTGATTCTTTGATGAAAATTCATGGAAAAATACCAGAAAAAGAATTTGGTAAAAAATATCAAGAATGGGTCAACAATCAATCCAATGTAAATGAACAAATTTTATCAAGATTAAGCAATCTACCAACACCAAATACATTCGTAAGTTCAGAAGATTTTGCAAAAGAAAATTCTATAAAAACAGTTGCAAATGTCGCAGCATACGCTTACAAAAAATACGGAGAAAAAGCTCCATTACTAACAATGGAAAATGTTTTTCCAAATATGGTTTTATCCAGAGGTGAATCATTAAAAGGCTTAATTGAAGAAAGTAGAAAATTATTTGTTAAAAAATTAGTTGAAGATCAACATGTAAACAAATCTAAAGCAGAAAAGATAGCTTCCAATTTAATAGGTGCAACATGGGATGTAGGTCACTTGCATCATCTAAAAAAACAAGGTTATGAAGATAAGGATTTTATAGAAGAAACAAAAAAAGTTGCTCCATTTGTCAAGCACGTTCACTTAACTGATAATTTTGGTTTCACAGATGCACATTTACCTTTAGGAATGGGAGATGTACCAATAAAAGAGCATCTTAAAGCTTTAGAAAAAGCAGACAAAAACGCAATCCATGTTGTAGAATCTGGCGGATTTATTAATCAATTTAAAGCAAATCCGATTCCACAAACGTTAGAATATTTAAATTCATCAATGTACACATATGAAGCCGGTCCAAATTGGAGTGATTCTCGTGATTTATATGGTTCCTATTTAGTTGGTTATGGGGATATATTACCAGAAAAACATTTTGACACTCTTTATGGTGGCGGTTTTTCAAGATTACCTAAAGAATTAGGTGGTCAATCTCAAGGCAACAAAAGTAGATTCGCAGGAACTCCAAATCAATAATTTAATTATTAGAATCTATAACCCAAGTTTGTATTACAATAACTAATACTGCAATTATACTTATTATTCCTTTAATGGCAACAAAAGAAGGATTTGTAACTCTAATTCCAGGAAAACTTAATATTCCAGCAAATAATGCAAGAATACCAATAACAAAAGTTGTAAGATATGCAAAATTATTTGTAGTTATACCAGAATTTAATGATTTTAGACTTTTGATATTCGTTTCTAATATAATCAAAAAGAGATTGAGTAACTATTCCTATAAATCCTAAAATACTAACAATCGATAAAACAGTTATAAACTTATGAGAAGCTTTCGTTTTAGCCATATTGAAAAATAAAAAATGTACTTTTTAAACTTTTTGGAGAATCATTTTTTTCTATCAATCTTTCTGTACCCAATCCAAATTATAACTAATAACTCAATTAATATTACTAAGGCTCTCAACAATTTGCTCATATCTGAAAAATATCTTATTGTAGAATAAAACATTGTTATTAAACCACTAAACATAAATGCTGCACCAAGATAATCAACCCCAAAATAAATTCCAAGTATAACAATAATTAAACCAAACGGCATTAAAACAAAAAATACATTTCTATTATAAACTTCTCTAGCATTCTCAAATTCCAAACTACAAAAATTACACTTATCAAAAACTTGACATCCTTCTGAATCATATTTAAAATCAG
>JAGWAE010000025.1 GCA_018302135.1 Candidatus Woesearchaeota archaeon | reverse complement strand
AAAAAATCGGCACCCTTGAAAAATTAACCGCTGAAATAGCAAAAGCACCATCACCTATTATCTATATTGATGGTGTTTCCAACCCGCATAATGTGGGAACAGTATTAAGAATCATGGCAAACTTTGGTTTTAAATATCTGATCGGCGCACATGACATGACAGAATTATCAGCTTCTGCTGCACGAATGAGTGAAGGCGGTGCCGAATTTGTAACATTATACAAATCTGATTCAATACATTCATTAGTTGAATGGGCACGAACAAACAATTATACACTTATCGGTACCTCAAGTTACTCAAATAAATCATTATACAAATATAAATTCCCGAAAAAATCTATAATTGTTCTTGGACATGAAGTAACCGGAATGTCAAAAGAAACGGAAAAAGCGATGAATGAAATGCTTGTAATCCCCGGTACCGGGCTTGTTGAAAGTTTAAATGTTTCAACGGCTGCGTCAATTATTATGGGTGAATATTTTCGTACTGTTAATTAGAGGAAAAAGGTATGTCACAACTATCAGAACACATAATAAATGAATTACAATCACTTGGAAATTATGAAAAAGCAAAAAATCTATCACGCTTTTTTAAAACCGGACCGGGTGAATATGGTGAAAATGATATTTTTATCGGTGTTACACTCCCGGAACAAAGAAAAATTGTTGCTCAATACCACAAAGAAATTTCTTTTTCAGATATTTCAGATTTGCTGGACAGTGTATACCACGAAGCACGATTAACCGGGGTTTTATTACTCATAAAAAAAGGCACAAACAAAGAACAACAATCTGACGCCGTTGATTTATATTTAAAAAAAAGCCTCGCTGGTTAGGCGAGGCTTAATTCTTTTGTTTTTATTTTACCAACTGGATGAATAATAAAAGTCTCCATTATTTGCATCTTTTAAAGCTTCTTTTATTATTTTAATTGTATTTTCTATGTCTTGGATGTAATATTGGTCGTATTCTGTGTTACCGAAGAAACATCCTGATTCTGTTGGGAGTAATTTCTTGGCAATTAAAGGATTTTTGATGTATTTTCCGTCTTCCATAATCGGTTCCATTTTCCCATTTTCGTAGCGTTCTCCGTTTTTAATTTTTCCTTTAATTAATATTGATGATTTTAATACTGTTTCACATAGTTTGAGCAAGTCTTCTAGGTTTTCTTTTGAAACATAATATTCTTTACAGTTATCATTTCCTTTTTGGATATTTTTTACAAACCATTTATGGATGGCATTGGCTTTTCGCCATTGTCCCATATCTTCTGTTATTTCTGATATTCTTTCTTTTTTAATGTTTTTTGCTTCTTTTCCTCCTATTTTTATTATTACTTCTTTTTTTTCCTCTGGTTTTTCAAAATTCCAGTTTTTTACGTAAGTTTTTTTGGTTAAGTATTGATCTAGTCCCATATAGTTTATTTATTAATTATTAATATTACATTTTGGGCATATTTTTATATGTCTCTACATTGTCTTTAATTTCTTCTTCTTTTTCTATTTTATCAATCCAATTTTCGATTTGTTTTATTTCATCCCAATATTCGCTGTTTTTATTCCAAAATCCCCATTCATAATAAATTCTATCTTTTAATGCTTTTGTAATAGTTTTTAATGCTTTATAAGTTTCTTTGTCCATATATTTTGGTTAATAATTAATACAATGGTCTTCTAGTTTACCTTTTTGCATTTTGCTTATGCCTTTAAATGCCATTCCTGGTTCGTCATAATCTAGAAAGAAAACTAGTTTTGGATATTTTTTGGATATTTGTCTGAATCCTTCTAATGGCGGTCCCCAAGGTGAGTCGAATTCATAGATTAATTCATCTTCATTGTTATCCATGAATTCACATTTTATATCCCATTTTATTCCCCAGTTTTTTATCGCCCAATCATACCAATTGTCTGTTCCATATTTTAGTTTTAAGGCTAAATTTTGAATTTTTTTCTTTTTGTCTGGAGGTGATTGAGTTCCTTCTAGTCCTTTTGGTAATGGTAAGAATTTAGTTAAAGATAGTTTGTTTTTTTTGTTTTGAGCTTTTTTCTTGAATTTTTGTAGGATTTTTTCTTCTCCTTTGACTTTTAGTGTATTGGTGCACCAATTCGGGATATTTTTGTTGTATCTAACATTATTCATATTTGACTATATGCCTAATGTGTGATAATATTAATTTATTAATTATTTAATTTAATTTATATGAAGGTTAATGATTTAATTTATGCTGCTGGTTTTATTGATGGTGAAGGCTGTATTACTACTGCTACTTCTAATTTTAGACTTACTATTTCGAGTACAGATAGGGATATTTTATTTTGGTTTAAGAGTACTTTTGGTGGTAATGTTAATGATCAACATGTCCCAAAAAATCCTAATCATAATATTGCTTGGAAGTGGATTTTGTGTTCAAAAAGGGAATTACATTTATTTCTTAAAGCTATTTTTCCTTATTTGAAGCTTAAGGGATCTCAAGCAAAAGTTGTTATTGATTTTTTTGATAAATATCCCAATTCTTTTGATTGTAGAAGATTTAGGAAACAACATAATAATGATTATATTATTTCTAAATTACAATTAAAGTCTTTTAAGACAGATAAGCATGTATTTAATTAGCTAATTCTTCTAGATAATTATTGACATTTTGGTAATGTATTTCTGTTGGATGTATTTGTTCTATTTTTTTGTATGTTTCATGGTCTATTTTATCTGCTAGATTAAACATGCATCCTCCATTGTAATTATTTTCTCATGTTTTTTATTTAATTTAATTTTTTCTTTGAGGAAGTTTTTGTAGTTTTTTTCATGGTTTTTAATGAAGTAGTTAACTTTGTTTCTTAATTCGTTGGCTGTTCGAGTATTAGATGCTTTTTTCTCAATCTCTGTTTTAATTAATTCTGTCCATAGTGCGGCGTGTTGATCCTCTGATACTATTCCTAAATTATAGGATGTATTGCCCATTGGATTTTCTAAAGATAAAGACCATTTTTCTTTTTCTATTTTTTGGCAAAGTATCCAATTTGTTGTTCCGTATATTGTATGGACCATCAAGCCTTTTTCTCCATATTTGGTTATGTGATTTGCTAATCTTTGTATGTTCTTCATGGTGATTTTTTGATAGAAGCTTTGAGAATATCTATGAAAGCTTTACCGATTAATTTTGGATTATGTGTGTCTTTTATTGTTATATTTTTTTCTCTTCCAAATGTTTCATCCATATAACTTCTGCAACTTTCCTGCCCAATTGTTATTCCCAAGCATTCTATTCCTTTATTTACGGCTTTTTTATGGGCTTCTTTCATACTCCATAAATCACTAGAACCATCTGTCAAAACAATCATTATTTTTCTTTCAGCTTTTACGTTATTTAATTCTTGGGTGCAACTTTCAATGGCTTTGTGTATGTTTGTGTTTGCATTTTCAGCTTTAATTAGACCTTCTTGGTCTGCCATTGTTTCCCATCGTATTTGTGCTTTTGACATTGGGGCTATTGTTATAGCTTTTGCTCCAAAGATTATCATGCTTCTAGGTACATTCGCATAACGCAATGCTTCTCCTACCATTTGCATTGAAGTCATGGCGTAACTGGCCGCACTATTTTCACTATTTCCATGAAACATTGATCTTGAAACATCTGAAGCAATGGCAAAGGCGTAGCTTTGATTGCTTTTAATAATTCTTTTGGTAAATGGATTTCTGTCTTTTATGATTTTTATGCGGACAAATCTTTTGGCTAATAATTTTCCAGTTCTATATCTGCCTCCAAATTCCATGGAATTGTTTCTCTTGAGTATACTTCTTAATTGTTTGCCTATTTGGTTGGCCTGGTCTCCTATTTCTCCAATATATTCCAATTCTGTTGACATATTTTCCTCTCCTTTCCACCCTGTTGCTGCTTTTAATTGACTAATAAGTTTTCCTTTAGTTTTTTCCTGATCTTTATCTTCTGTGGCTCTTCCATCTTGGTTGTTTTGTTGCATTTCTCTTTTTTCATCTTCAGTTAAGGCCCCAGCTTCTTTGAGAAGAAGCTTGACTATTTCATTGACTATTGGCAGTAGGTCTTTGGTGGCTTTTCTTTCAAGAATTTCTTTTCTATTTTTTGCCATTATTTTTGCTACTTTATTGCCTAATATTTCATATGGCAATATTCCTGTGGCGTATCCTCTATTCCAAAATCTGGCTGCGGCATATAATAAGGCTTTTTCATGGACTGATGTATCTTTCATTTTGGGTAGCATTTTTACCAATGTATCTAAGACTTCTTCTCTGGTTGATTCTAATATTTCTCCGGCATTGGGATAATCATCTTTGATAATGTTTTCAATTGAGATATCTTCTATCATATTCATGGTGGTGAAGGTTATTTCTTGGTTGGTTGGTGGGAAATTTACTTCAGTTGTGTAATGGATATGTGCTGTTTCGTGAAGCAACAACCCGAGGATATGCTCCTCGGGTAGGCTGTAGATATCTTTTTTTGAATAGAAGACAATTCTGTCTTTGATATTGGCTGACCAGCCCCTGCCTTCTTGAAATTTGATTTTATGTTCTTTGGATAGCATTTCTGCAACTTTTTGGAATTCTACAAGTTTCATTTTTTTAATTTTATTAACTTATTTCGAATAGATTTTTAATTATTTCTATTGAATTGTCTAGGTCTTTGTGATGAAGAATTATGGCGTTTTTGCCTTTATTTGGGCCATTTACTATTTTTACAGCACTAGCAATTCTATCTCCCAGTGTTTCTGAATTATTTTTGATAGCACCATTTTCTGCATTTTCGTAATAGGTGGCTTCAATTTTAATTTCATCTCCCTTGACAGCATTTTCTCGATTAGTTCCATAATCTGTTATGATAGTGCCTAAATCTTTTTCTATCATTTCTTTGAAAACATCATCATCTTTAGTTAAGCCTAAATATGTGTTTTGCAGATCTGCATCTATTATATAATTTCCATCTAGTTTTAAATCATTGGCAATTTTTATGGCTTTTCTGGTGGCCTTGGCTTTTGTTTTAGTTAATGGCAAATGAAGTTTGGCTATGATTTTTAAAGCTTTATTATCTGCTGTTTCTAGTTTATTTGAGAAAGCTAATCCTAAGGCTTCCATTGGATTCATAAATTCTGTTAGTCTTAGTGTATTAAGAATGTCTCTTGTGTTAATGACATAATCTGAATTTCCTTGTTCTTTAGCGGTTCTAGTTTCATTAGCTAATCCCACTAGTTTAATAGCCATTTCTGATTTAGCTATAGCATTTCCTAAATGATTTTCAATAATTTCTAATTCTTTGTTTGCTGGTGGAAATTCTGCGTTGATACAAATGGCAAATCTGGATAATAAGGCTTTATTCATTTCTTTGGTTCCTGCATATTCTGGTGGATTACAGGTGGCGAAGATTCTAAAGTTTTTATGTCTGTGGACTATTTCTTTATCATCTTTTTCATTAAGGACTAAATATCCATCGTCATCCATGATTGATTGTAGAACGAATAAAACCTCTGGCAGGGCAGCGTTGATTTCATCAAGAACTATCCAGTCTCCGCTGCGCATAGCTTCTGTTAGAATTCCATCAACCCAATATGTTCCTTTGTCATTGATTAATAATCTGCCTACTAATTCATCAGCAGTTGTGCCTCCATTTAAATTTACTCGTCTCAATCCATTTTTAGTTTGATTGGCTAGAAATCTAATTGCACTCGTTTTGCCAGTTCCGCTTTCTCCAATTAGTAATACAGCTAGGTTATCTCTAACTGCGATAGCCAGGGTTTTCATAATATTTCCGTGGTCTACAAATTTGCTGGCTTTTTGTGGCATATAAGGACTTTTTCCGTCTCCGATGGGTATTTCTATTTTTTCATATTTAACTGTCTTGGTTTTCATTTGCATGTTTTTATAATTTTAATTTTATTATTTTATTGGAGTTAATTTAATCATGACATTTATTCCATCATAATCTTCTTCTGTGGTGTAGATGGCTTGATATTTTGATTCAAAATCTTTGTTACATAGTTTTTTAAGCTGATAGTAGGCTATTTGAGTGGCCTCTATTTTTGATTTTGTTTCCCAATTTACATCATAGTCATCTTCTTTTAGTTCGGTGTATTTTATTCCGATGGTTATATCTATTTGTCCTTGTGGCTTTATTACAGTGTATGATTCTAGTTCTTTCTCATCTCTGATTATTTCTTCGGCTGTTGGATTGAATTCATTTTTTTCATATAATGGTAATTGATTTTTTGGCCATTTGTTCCAAGAAGATTCTGGTTCATATTTGGGTATGATTTCATCTTCTTCTTGGCTCATTGCGGCTTCTCTTATTCCACGCATAGATTTAGTTATTATTTATTTAATTTCCTATTTCCTTATCATAATGTTTTTGGCAATAGTGGTCATTTTCATTGCCTTCCCAACTGTCATTTTCACTATATATTCCCTTTTTATCAATATCATATAGGTGCCAAACTTGTTGGATATTATAAATTGCTGGCTTGTTGCAATTATCACATAATGGTAGGTTGTATCTTGGTTTTGCTTTAGTTTTTTTTATATTAATTTATAATTAATTTTTTACCCAAAACGTGAATTACTTGTAGTATTGCAAGTATATTTGACGTTTGTCCATGTTCTATTCTGCTTATTGTTGTTTGAGACATGTATGACAACATGCTTGATAATTTCCTTTGTGATAGATTTTTTGATTTTCTTATTTCTTTTATTTTTAATCCTATGTCGTCTATTGTGGTTAATGTTGAATTTGGTGGTTGTGTATTTATATTTATATTTGGTGTTGTTTTTGGCTTTTTTAAGGCATTCATGGCTGCCGTTAGATTATTGCTCATAATTTTTGTATTCCAGTTATAATTAATTGTTTGTGGGTTAAGTTGATGAATCCTCCCATATCATATTGTCCCAAGATTTCATCTTGGGCATCTGCTTCTGTTCCAGCTACTTCTATTTTGATTTTGATGGTGGCTTCAGCTTCAAACCAATGTTTTGGTCCTGTTTGTCTTAGGGCTTTTTGGGCGGCTTTAAGATTATTGAGTCCTGATTTTTTAGGTTGATTGATAAATTCTAGATCTGAATTTTTATAGCATGAATTTCTTTGTCCATTATCCCAGTCTATTGTCCAATCTGTACCATTTCCATTAATTATTTCTCCTGCCACTTGTCCTGCACATCCATTCCATACTGGATTTGCAAGTGAATCTCCATGGCGTTTTGAGACATATTTTACTTTATCTCCTATTTTAAATTTTTGCATAATTTTTGTTGAGTTTGATTTTATTAGTTTCCAATGTTGATTATCATTACATGAGCATTTTCCTGCCCAAAGTTCTCTTGTTTTTGATTGTTCTGTTTTTACTGTATATCTTTCTCCTTTTTTATTTCCCGAACAATCTATTATCATTTCTATTTCATCTCCTTCTTTGAAGGTTGTCATTTTTTTGTTAGTTAAAATTTATTTCGACTTTCATACATCTGTCTTCTTTGTTGAATGTGCCATAAACTGGATAATAGCCATCGCCATATCCTGTGCAAAATGCGACTGCACAACCAGTATGGCCTAATTTGAAGTTGATTTGGTGCTTATCTTTCATAGTTGTTTCACAAACTCCTCCATAGGAAAATGTTCCAATGAGTTTATTTTTATCTGGTATGTCTAGTTTTTTAACTTCTTTATTGGCGATCATTTCATTCATTGATTTTTTGGTTGAGGTTTTCTTTTCATAAGTTTTGAATGATTCTATTTTTAATGGTCCTAGTTTATTTTGGTTGAATCCGAATATTTTATTGAGTTTTTTGTGGGCATATAGTTCCATGACTTTAAATGGAACATCTTTCCATTCTGATGCGATATAACATGGGTCGCAAATCATTAATTGCCCTGAGTCTACGCCACAATAACCTATTAGTTTTTTCATTATTTTAATTTATTTATTTAGATTTAATTTCTTCTGCTGTATATTGCCAATCCTCATCTTGATTCCAATATGGATCGAATTGTCCATTTTTTTCCTTTAATGATTGTATGGTTTTTCTTTATTTTTGCTAATAATACTATGATTAACATTGCTGTAAGAATAATTCCTCCAAAGAAACTATCATCTAATTTAAAGTGATTGATGCCTAGTATAAAGATTATGCCTAGGTATTTATAACTGTCTAAGATTAATGATCCGATTATATTATTTTTGATGATAATATATTCTTTTTCCATTATGATGTATTGTTTTTGCATATGTTTTATTTAGGTTTTCTTATTTTATTATGTTTGATTAATTCATTGACCATGCGGCCATAGAATCCTTGGAGTTGATTTTGCAATCCTCGGTCGGAAATCCATTGCCAGGCAATTAGTTGTTCAGTTGGTGTGGCATTTTCTCCTTCGTTAAATCCTTCAGCATAGGCACAAGCAACATACATGGTTAGTTTTTTGTAAAGTTTTGTGGCTCTATAATTTGGCATATGTTTATATTATTAATAATTTATTTAATTCTTCGGCAAATTTAATTTCAGATAATCTATCAGATTTATTGGGGCAGATATCATTGAGTAATTTGCCAGTTGTTGGTCCCCATTGATTTTTAATGCAATGGGTTTTTCCATTTTTACTAAAGGCGACAATTGTTCTGTAGCTAAACCATAATTCTAGTTTATTGCTGTTGATTGTCATTGTAACTAGATTTTTATTAACTGTGCCTAAATTATCTAATTGTATGTCTAGTGTCATTGGTATTTTTTGGTATTTTATATTATTTCCACTGGAGACAAATATATCTAAGGCATTTTTGGCGGCGGTGAGATTGTTGGACATATAGGTTTCTTTAATTGTTTAAGTTTTATTTCTTTGATTCTGGCATTTTGCATGGCTTCCACTTCTTCTCGAGTGTATTTTCTGATTTTATGTTCATAGCGGCTGCGTCTTTTGCTGAATTTCTTTTCTTTTTGTCTAACTCCATGTTCTATTTTAGAAAAGCGGGCGCAGCAAACTAAACAGGCATTGCCGTGCCAGTAATAATAATCAATGGTTCCGGGGATTTTTTCATTGCACCAAGCACAGTTCTTTTTGATTTTGTTTTTATATTCTTCGTGTTTGATTTCATTTTGGATTTCCTCCTCAAGGATGTTCATATGTTTATTGTTTATTTTTTAAGTGTTTATGATATAGTTTTAACCATTTTATTCTATGTGATTCACAAAATCTTTTATTTGTTGAGTTAGCTGGTTTTCCGCAAGTTACGCATAGATTGTTTTTTAGTTTTATGAGTTGCCATTTGTATTGTCTACTGGGCATATATTTATTTTAATATATTAGTTAATGGTATAATACTTGAAATTTTTTTAATTAAACAATCTTCTTGTAAGAAATGTGATTGACAGTTTCCATGATGGTCATATTCACATTTTCCCATTCGTAGTAATAATTCATTTAGTAATGGTTCTATTCTTTTGCGTATTTTTATTATTTCTTTTTTTGTCATAGTTTTATTATTAATAATTTAGTTATTCTGAGGCACAGCATGCCCCAGAGAGCAAAACTATTTCTTTTTCTTAGCTACTTTCTTCTTTTTGGCCAATTTAATCGTCTCCTTTCTATTTTAGTTTATTAATTTTGTCTAATAGAACTTGCAGATCAGCCATTAATGCGGTGCCTAATTTAAGTCCGAGGATGAATTGGTTGATTTCTATTTCTTCTTTCTCGAAGTTGGGCGTATATTTAGAATGGATGTTGTTGTATTTGTTATAGTTTTTAGCTGTTATAACTGCGTTATTGTCATTATCGGCTTCTGCTACTGACTCAATGATTTTGCTGGCTATGGAATTATAGTTTGTCATATCAACTTCTAATTTGTGATTTTTTTCTACTTTTCTTTTAAGATTGAAGAGAAAGTTTTTGAGTGATATGAGTCTAATGTTCAGTTCATTGATTTGCGGTTTATATTTGGCGATATCTTTGGCGAAGGCTTTGTCAGCGATTTCGGCTTTTTTTTGATATAAAGCATCTTTAAGTAGTTTTTCGGCGGTTTCAATTTGGAGTTTGTTTAATGATTTGGTTTGCATTTGTTTTATTTATTAAGTTAGTTTAAGGAATAAAAAAAGCTGTATACTCTAGACGAATATACAGCTTTAATTTAAATATACAGATTAAGCGACAGGATGAGCTTGTCTCCAATTCTCTGCACCTTGGCGACTATCGGCTATGATTTTATTGGCCTGAACTTCGGGCAATAAAACGCTAACAGAGTAATCGGCGTCTCTCTTCTCATCTCTTTTCTTATTAGAGTAGAAGTAGAGGTTAGAACCAGCTTTTAGGGCAATTGGTTCTTGGATATTTCTATCAGTGCGGAAAGTCAATCCTCCAATAAGGAAGGACTGATTGGCGGAAAATGCCATATCTTCTATTAGTTGGTGGGAAGCAGGAATCATAGTTCCTTTGTCGGCATTAATCCATGCTTTGCCAATGATGGCTGATTTAACTTGTTCCATATGTTTTTTGTGCTGCTAGGCAGCTTTAAGAAATTAGACTTAGTGTAGTGGATTTGGGTTACGATACCACTATACGCTTGACCTACGCAAGGTAGGAAGTAATTGTTTAAAGATTGATTTATTGGCACGATTTGAGTTGAAATCCAATACTTCACTCTTACGCTATCGTGGTTTTATCAATCTTTCTAACAATCAAATGATGTGTTAGTAGGGAAATGTAATTTAGCCTCGGTTATGGAACATGCTCCAGATGTCTATATATTAAACATCTTTCCGACATTATATTAGGGCATTACAATTCTTTTATCCCCTATAAACACATCATTGGTGGATTTGGGCTACGATACCACTATACGCTTGACCTACGCAAGGTAGGACTTTGTATGGAAGATATATAGCAGAGTTGAAATTGTAGGCAGATAATGGACTATTTTATCTTTTAACATTTTAAGTCCGTTAGACCAATTTCACACGCTGCTAGCTTTTGCTAAATGCATAGGCTAGAGAAGGCGGCCTAAAGTAGATGCAGGTTAGAATATAAGACTGCATACTTTGGCGTTTCTCTGCTATATATCTTCCATTTTGGCGTAGAAGGTAAATCTGAAGACAGAATTGACCAACCTAACCAAACTCTCAACGATATATATCGACCTTATATCGTATATCACCACTCAAGTGGTAAAAACCAATACTATCTAACTCTATAGCGCTCTGCTAGTTGGGCTCTCCACCGTTTGACTATGGCGTTACCTACGCCCTGGGCAATGACCTGTGCTCTTGTCTTGCCAAAGTAGCCAAACTCTGATACGGCCTCACGCTTATCACCTACAGTAGTGATAACCTTATCACATGCATAGGTAATACCTTTCTCTGTGTGGATAGGATAGATAATCATACAATTATCATTAAAAATTACACCTATAAAGTGGTAAAAACTATGGAGGATGGGTAGCAATAAGCCTAGGAAGGGTATGGGGGGTGATTTGGAAAGGTTTAAGATTTGGTTCAGGTGTACTGAAAGGTACCCACACGGAAATTTTCTACTTTTTTAAAACTTCATACTTATACCCATAACTAGCCCCCCCTACCTACTTTAAACAGAATTTCTATTTAGTCCTAAAAAATTTCTGTATTTTTTCAGGACTTTGCTATGATGAATCTATAATATCTAAATTTTATCCATATGAACAAAACAACCATCCTACAGAGTATAATTAGGGAAAAAGACGTAGCGGTAAAAGGCATCAAGGATTTTGGAGACTTAAGTAAGAATGTGGGCGCTAAGGCGGGCAAAGGGATTAAGGATGTAGGGATTATGAGTAAAAAGGGGTTTGTTGATCTCTTTAAAAAGAAATAGAAATTTAAATCCCCTTGACTGGGGATTTTTTATTGCTTGACAAAAAGTTAATTTTTATATAAGATCAGAATGAGAGGATTATTATGGGGAGAATGTGCCTTTATAACTTATAACTAATTAAGTTTATTGTGTTAAGGTAAAAATTGGGCTCACCCCCAGTCTCCCCATATGCCTCTTTTTCGGAAGCAGGAGTAGTACAGAGGTCTAGTATGTCGGCTTCCAAACCCGAAGACACGGGTTCGACTCCCGTCTCCTGCGCAGGATTTAATTATTAAGTTTAAATGGAATGAACATTAATTGTAGTAGCGGTAAGAACGATTATAAAAGCCGATCTCAAGCCATTGAAGCTAGAAATAGCGTTTATAAGGAGCGGCCGGCGAAACTGAGGATATATTTATGTCCAGAGTGTTTTGCTTGGCACTTGACATCGGTTCTAGAAAAATCTTTTAAGCGTAGAAAAAAATATTATGAATAA
>JAGWAE010000008.1 GCA_018302135.1 Candidatus Woesearchaeota archaeon | reverse complement strand
AGTATAAACTTTTTTAATACAAAAAATTTATTAATATAAAATTTCAGAATATTAATATGAACTATAAAAATATTATTTATTATATTATAATTATTATTCTTCTTTTATTATTTATTAGACTTTCTTCTCCAACACAAATTGATGATGTTAATCCAAGAATACAATGTGACAAAGAGTTATTAGACAAATCAGATATATTATTTGTAATACCAAAATACGAAGGAGTAAGCATTTCTGATAACTTAAGCTGGTGTAAAGAAATATTATCCTTGAACAAAACTTTAGGAATGCATGGAGTTGATCATACATATAATGAGTTTGGTTATCCAAGAACTCAAGAATATTTGGATGAAGGAATAAAAATATTTGAAGATTGTTTTGGCTTTAAACCCAAATTTTTTAAAGCTCCGCAGTTGAATGTTTCTCAAGAAAATAAAATTTTGATTGAAAATAATATGAAATTAATAGACACAAAAGATCATATTTTCCATAAAGTTTACCATTGCAGTGATACTGGTTATTTTTCTAATAATTTAATGAAATGGATTTAATTCTTAATCTTTTTTGATAAAAAAGAAATAGTAATTAAAAAAAGTATCATAATGGATGCAAAATAAACAAAATAACTTTGATACATTGTTTGTGTTAAAAATAATATTAATTCTAGTAATATTATCAATAAAAGAAATAGATAGTGTAACTTTTTGTAGTCTCTTCCCATAATAGAACATCCTGAAGAGTGATATATAATTAAACCTACTAATGCTATTGTTAAAGTTGCTATTTTTATGAATAAACTTTGGGTTACGACGTTAATAACTAAAGGTATACAAAGTACTAAAAAATAAACACCAATATATTCAGATACCGTATTTCCTATCATCATATATTTATTAAATCTGTTTGAATTGAAATGATTGAGTTCTCCTGAAGCGTTGGCATACACTAAAGTGGAGTATAAAAACCCAAATGTACTAATTATTAAAAATAGTATGGGTATTTCTATAGCGATGGTCGGATTTTCAAAATTAGTTATCAATAGTCCAGCAAAGAAAATTGTTACACCCGTCATAAACGCTGTGATAGAAACACCGACTTGAACTTCAGAATGTAAGGATTGTAAGTCTACTTTTGGTTTTGGCATATTATTATATCTTTAATTTTTTTAATATATAAAGTTTACTAATAAATTTTAAATAAATACCCACGCAGAGCCGACTTAACTAGAACAAGGTTCTCCGTTTATTTTGTTTATTATTGCTAAGAGTAATATTAATATTGTTATATATTAATATTTGTATTTTTTAGTGTTATATCTAATTATTTTTAGAAACATTTTTATAATCAATTTTTTAAATTTACTTATGAATTTAAGAAAGTTTTACAAAGAAATCCCTAAAGTTCCATTGGGTGCGTTAATCTTTTATTTAGCAACTTAAGTTTTAGTTTTTCTTGAAAGTTTATATAACAAATATGGTTTATTTGGTTTAGGTATTGCTACACTTTTAGAAGGGACAGTTTATTTAGGATTATATTTTCCCGGTTCTGTTATTATTGCTTTGTCTGTGTTTTTGTCAAATGGAAGTTTTATTTCTTTACTCACAATAAGTATAGTTGTTGCTATTACTTTAACAATTGCATCTATTGTAAACTATTGGTTAGGAAGATATATTGTTTCAAAAGAAGAAGCAAAAAAGGAAAGCCTGTTAAAAAAATCAAGAAAGGCCAGTAAAGGATTATTTGTATCTATGTTACATCCTAATTTATTAGCATTTTATTTTTTTAATGCTGGTCTAGAAAAACAAAGATTTGGGAAAATAATATATGTTCCGATTGTAATGATTTCTTATGGATTTTTACTTGCATATTTATTATATCCTCTTGCTAAACCATTTATGGAAAATATTGATAGTCCTTACTTGATTGGTAGTTTAATTTCAATTTGGTTAATCGTTGCTTTTCTTTCAGAACATAGAAGAAAGAAAAGAAAACATAAAGAGTATAATTTGCCTTAGTTCATTAAAAACATAATCAATTCTAAAATTATTTCATACTTTATCTTGTAGTCTTCATTCTTTGATACAATTTGTCTGCTTCTCTAAAAAGTCTTTCTTTTTCAGGTACTAATTTTCTTCCAGCATAACTATTATAAAAAATTCTTTCTCCAAATTCACTTTCGTACCAAGTCTCTAAATATTTAGCATAACCTATACCAGGAGGTACTACCACAGCATCCGTTGATTCATTTCCTATTCTATACCAGAACCACCATCAGATATTGCTAATTTTAATATTTTATCTTTATCATATAATTTTGCCAAGTCAAAACTAGGCCAACCACTAACATGCTCAATAGTAAAAGTATTATCATCAAGTTTACCATCTTTTATTGATGTAACATTTGTAATACAACCAGTTGTTGTTAATGCTAACAAACACGCCGTTGTGATTGTTACTATTTTATTTTTTAAACTCATTTTATTTACTCCCTAAAAACATAATCTCCTTTTTCATCGTAAACAACTGATCCACAAAATTCTGCATTTGTTTTGTAAAGAGGTGATTGATATGCTTGATTAAGTATGTCTGCAACTTCATTAGCAGCTTGTCTATTAGTTCCATTAGGATATGTTGCTTGTAACAAGTAATTTATACCATCTTGTTTAGCTTCTTGAGCAAGAGTAGTTAATTTTTCATCGCCCCTCACGTTATCCATTCCTTCTATTAAAGTAAGCTCTAACTGAGAGGGTGTATTAACAAGTTTACGTATTGCTGGTAATTTTGCTTCAATCTCTTGTTTTGAAGCTCCGCAATAGAAAAAACCATACGCTTTTCCAGTAAAATTATCTGTATTTGCCATGATAATATACGAGAATATTGGTTTATAAATGTTTCTGTTTTAATAACTTATGAGTGGTTACATAATAACTGATTTATAAATTCCTTGTTTAATCCATTCTTTTTAAGAATGCTCTTCTATCCCAAAAAACGCAACGTTTTTATTATGGTCTTCTTTGTTAATTTGTCTAATGAAATTTTATATTGCTGCAAAATTTGAGTTGAAAGAGCAAGTAAGAGAAATATATGGTATTCTTCATAATTTAGGACATGAAATAACATTGGATTGGACAACTCATCTTCCAATAAAACCTTATGGCCAAAACCAAGAAATTGCTAAAAAGTATACTGCAGAAGATATTGATGGAATAAGAAAAGCTGATGTGTTTATTTTGTTAAGCAAGGACGCAACAGGCACAGGAACGTTTGTAGAGTTAGGATCTGCAATATTATCTAACCTAAACAATGGGAAACCGTTAGTTTATGTAATTGGAGAGGATACTACTTCTATGTTTTATTTCCATCCTTCTGTAAAACGTAGAAAAAATTTAAATGAAATTTTAAAAGAACTTAAAATAATTAAATAAAAGGATGTAAATCTATTCTTTTGTATATCAATTGATTTCTCAACAAACTCTTTCATAGGATCACAATCTTTGTAAATCTGCCTTAAATTTCCACAAAGACAGTCACTAAATTTTTCATTTAAATAAATAAATGCTCCCGCCGGGATTTGGACCCGGGTTGACGGCGCGAAAGGCCATCGTGCTTGACCGGACTACACTACAGGAGCACAGAAGAATTGGAAAGTCGGTTATTTTTAAAGCTTTCTAAGTCAAATTTATTTAATTTTTGCTTATGTTTAAGATTACTAAATCCGATTTCTTGAATATATTTTATTACCATTTCCTTTCTATAAATATATATTTGAGGAGTATTCTTTTTAATTGTCCAATTAGTCATTATTATTCCTAACTCACTTACTAATTTATCAAACGATTCTCTTAAATTAGGTATAGCACTTTTGAACCAAATGCAAGGGTAATCTTTTTTTGGTAAAGGACAAACACATCCATCCGTATCAATTAAACCTCTAAGACATGCAGTCATAAATTCTTTTTTAGAAAATATCCAATCTGGAATTTTAACATTATTTCTCTTTTTATGTCCAGGAACTAATCCTATCGATTCTAAGAATAAAACTAATCTTTTACTTCTAACGTATATTTTCATGCCGTTTGTATTTTTTTGCCTATAAAATGGAGGTTTTGTATTAAATAATTCTATTATCAGATTAGACACATATACGGTTAAATAATCAAAATCTTTTTCATAATTACCAGCTATACATATAGAATAATCACAATTATTATTTATTTTACTTTTATATTTGGTTATGTTTCCGTCACCTAGCATTATACCAACGAATTCAGCTAATCTTTCATTTTTATCAGGAATTTTTATGACTTTTTCATTATTGATTTCTACCATTTAATGGAGAAGGAATATTAGTTTATATACCTCACGGCCGTGGTTGGCAAGCGTTGATTAGTTTTTCTTTATTTTGATTAAACATGCATTATCTAAATCCGCATATGCACTTGCATAAATTCCATAAAAGAATTCATTTATTTTATGTTTTTTCTTTCCATTAGTATTATCTGGCCAAGGATCATTCACGTAAACAAACTCATTATCAATTCCAGTTATAACATTAAAATGAAAGTTAAATTTTGGTTCATTATAATTTAAAAAATTAGTAGTCATTAATGCAGTAATTGGTCGATTATATTTTATTTCTTCAATAATATCTTCTTTTGAAGGAATCTTTACTTTTATTTTTCCTCCAGATTTTAAAAATTCGATAAAATAATTTAATGTTTTTTTGTTTTGTTCTAACTTAGTTTTGTTAAATAAATCTTCTATTCTAAGTAATATTTCTTCTTGATTCATTAAATAATCATTTTTAGTAAATAATGTTGGATGCAAAGTAATTATTTCTATATCAAATCCATGTTTTATTAGGTAAAGCCCCAACTGAGGAGCGTAAGTTCCAACCGTGTCTACTTCTAAATCTTTTATTATTTGTTCGAAAGGAATATTCAAGCCATAATATTTAAAAATCATTGAAAGGCCTGCTGGTCCACAATATTTAGTTCCTTCCGGTTGAAATACTACAGGTACTTCTAGTTTTCTTGAAAATGATTGTTCCATCTTAAAATAAGTGAACCCGCCCGGATTTGAACCGGGAACCACTGGTGTTCTTAGCCAATTACCATAGTTAGGTCATATAAGACCAGCGCTCTAACCAGGTTAAGCTACGGGTTCATCAAACTTTATGGTCTAATAATATTATTTAAAACTTTCTAAAAAGAATTAAAGAAAAAATAAAAATTTATTTAATTTTATATACAACATTTACTGTAGCTGTAACATCTAATTGACTTGGATTTATGTTTGTTGCTGCGTCCTTAGCTTCTTCTGCTGCTACACCACCACTACTATCCATTCTTTCATACAAATAGTATGGTTGGTAATTGTAATCAGATGCTGAAACTGAAACTATTTCTCCAAGTTGTTTACCTAGACCACTAGCTATTGATTCTGCTTTAGATTTAGCATCTTTTGTAGCTTCTTCTATCACACCAGTTTCATATTCATTCATCTTTGCAGTTGAAAGTTCAAAACTTATGTAACTGACCAAAGCACCAGCATCAACAGATTTGTCAACTACTTCACCAACAAGATCAAAATCTTTTAATTCTACTTTGATTGAATTAGTTACAACATATCCTTTTATTTTTTGAGTATTTGTTGACCAATCATATTCTGGATAAATTTGATAGTTTTGTGTTTGAATATCTTCTTCATTGATATCTAAATTTCTCAAAGCAGTCATAACTTCTTCAGATATTCGTGAATTTTCATCTTTAGCATCATCAGCTGAGTCGTCTCTTGTTTCTATATTCAAATATACAACAACTCTATCCGGGTCAACATTCATTTCAGAATATCCTGTCGCAGATATTGTATTTTCAAAATTACCTTGATTACTTGTATTAGTTAAAAACATTGCGCCTAAAACTCCAAACACTATCAATGCTACGATAATAATTGCAGTTGTATTTGTTTGTTGTGCCATTTGTTTGCCTCCTCAATTTTCTAATGATTATCCATATATAAATAACTATTTATAGCTTCAAGTTAGTTTAAAATTTTAGCTTGCCTTTTATAAATAAATAAGCTAACCAAGCTACTCCCAATATCATATCCATTATTGCTAATCCTGAAAACCTAGTTAAATATGTTACACTAATCTCTTTAACCGAAGGTGTTAAACTCACACCAAATATTGAAATCCAATATTGAAGAGGCCATAGCAACATTATTCCCGGATAAATAAATAAATCCAAAAACAAATGAGTTGTAACTCCTATCGTTAAATAAATAGCATATTTTTCTTTTTTATAATTCTTTAATATAAAGTATAATATTAAGTAAGAGATTATTAAAAACAATAATGAATGAGATATAGATCTATGAATTTGAACGTTAAAAATCCACTGGAAAATATAATCTCCGTCAGGTAAAATGCTACCTAATAACAATAACCCCCAAGATAATTTATTTAATTTCTTTTTAGTTTGTATAATCAATCCAACAAACCATGCTGTAACTAAATGAGTAAAAGCAAAAGGCATTTTATTTTAGCTCTCCACTTAATCTTTTTACTCTTTTGTATATTCTATTTACTAACATTCTTCTTTTTTTATTATCTGGTTTGTGCACATCTTTTATTTTCCAAACTAAAACTTTTTTCGAATTACTAAAAATACTTTTTGGAACATCATCCGCTACTATAACTATCATATCCTGCCACTTAAGTAATTTATGATCTATTGTTTGAGGATTTCTTTTTATTTCAACATTAAATTCATTTGCAAGAGTTTTTATTGTTTTATCTATTGGACTTCCTTTAATTATTCCAGCACTTTTAGCTTTATGTTTCTTATTTATTTTTTTGAAAAGAGTTTCAGCAAATCTACTTCTAAATCTATTATACTTGCAAACAAATAAAATATTCATAATTAACTTTCAAATTTGTTATTTAAAAAAGTTATCTTTTTAAAGTTCGTACTATAAACTAATTCTATGCTAATTGGTATTGTAGGAAAACCTAACTGTGGAAAGTCAACTTTTTTCAAAGCAATGACTTTGGCAGAAGTTGAAATTGGTAACAGACCATTTGTTACTCTTAAACCTAATCACGGTATTGGTTATGTAAAGATAAATGACGTTGCTATAGAGTTTGGAAAACACGCAAATCCTAGAGAAGGCTATGTTTTAGGAAATTATAGATTTGTTCCAGTTGAATTACTTGATGTTGCCGGTCTAGTTCCGGGTGCTTATCAAGGTAAAGGGATGGGTAATCAATTTCTTAACGATTTAAATCAAGCTGATGCTTTAATTCATGTTATAGATGTTTCTGGTGGAACTAATGAGAGAGGAGAACCTTTACCAGAAAATAATTATGATCCTGCTGAAGATATTAAATTTTTAGAATTAGAATTAGACATGTGGTTTTTACAAATAATAAATAAAGGTTGGGAAAAATTTTCTAAAACTGTAAAATATGAAGGAGAAAATATTGTAAGATCATTAGCTAAACAATTATCAGGATTACAAGTAACAGAAGGAATGGTTAAAGAAGCAATAAAAGGATTTAACAATGATCCAACTCAATGGAACGAATCAGAATTAAAACATTTAGCTAGTCATCTTAGAAAAAAAGCAAAACCAATGATAATTGCTGCAAACAAAATAGATGTGCCCGGAGCCAAAAAAAATTTAGAAAGATTAAAAATAGAATTTCCCGATTACAAAATAATTGGTTGTTCAGCAGCAGCAGAGTTAACTCTAAAAGAAACAAGCAAAAAAGAATTTATAAAATATATACCTGGTGAAAATAATTTTGAGATTACAAATGAATTAAACACTCAACAAAAAAATGCTTTAAATTTTCTTAAAGAAACTATGCCTACAGGAGTTCAAAACATAATGGACACAATCGTTTTTGATATTTTAAAATATATTGCAATACATCCTGGTGGCGTAGCTAAACTAGAAGATTCTAAAGGAAGATGTTTACCTGATTGTTTCTTAATGCCAATAAACTCGACCGCTTTAGATTTTGCTTACAAATTACACACAGATTTTGGAAAAAATTTTATTAGGGCTATAGACGTGAAAACAAAAAAAACAGTTGGCAAAGAACATATTTTAAAACATTTAGATATCATAGAATTAATCGCAGGAAAATAATTATAATACAATTCTTACGAAGTAAATTCCAACTGCCGCAGCTAATGTTACTGTTATATTATCATCAACAATTTTTCCAACTTTAAATCCAATTAACTCCACAAACATTGCAAATGCAGAAGCAAAAACGGCTTGTTGCATAGGAATTATTAAACTAGCTCCAACAAATGCAGCTATTGTTCCAGCTACTGTCCCTTCTAATGTTTTTTTCTTATTAAATATAGTTCTTATTTTTCCAGTCTTTCCAATTAGTGTTGCAAAACCATCTCCAAAAGCCATTATTAACATTGAAGCATAAGCAATATCTCTAGGGAATAAATATAAAACTAAAACAAAACCAATCAGAAAAGTTATAGCTCCCAATGCAGGAAATGCAGCATCTTTTCTATCAAATTTATGTAAAATCCAAGTTGCTAGTGGCACTTTTAGTTTTAAACTTATTATTGAAAAACAAAGTGCAAATGCCAATAACCATAAAAGAAAATATTTTGTTATAATATTATACTCTAATAAAATAACCAAGATTATTCCAGATAAAATGTGAACTGTTTTCCTCCTTATTTCCATTTGTGAAATCATAGTTAAAATAATGATTAACTAAATTATAAGTGTTTTTATTTTAAAAATTTAAAAAATTCGTAAAATATACCTTTATTAGAAAGATATATAAAACATAAGGTTTAATTAAACTTATGATTAACGAAGGTAAATGGGATAGAAGAATAAGATTCATAATAGGAATATTATTTCTAGTAATATCTATATTTTGGTTGCAAAACACACTAAGATTAGTATTTTTCGTAATTGGTATTATTAGTTTAATAACCTCGTTAACTGGATTCTGTTTGTTATACAATGCTTTTGGATTTAATAGTTTACAAAAAAAGAAATAATCCATACCATTCCTAAGTAGTTAAAAAATAGGAAGATTTATAAATAGCTTTGCGTTCACCCAATTCTCGTAATTATTAAATAAATTAAAACAAGGAGCACAAAATACAAAATGAAAACAAATAAAAATTTCTTAAAAAGTTTGGCATTAGTTGCAGGTTTAAGCGCAACACAATCAACAGCACAACAATCAACAACACATGATGAAAAAATTGATTGTAAAGACTTTAAATTAACAGAATCACTTTATAGATGTCATCCCAATCTTAATCCTCACGTAGAATTGAAAGATCATCCTTCTAATACTCATGTAGAATGGAATATATTACCGGAAAAAGGAGACTGCGTTCCATTAGATCAGTATACTTCTATTTTTTTACAACTACAAGAGTGCATGTATAATATAGCTGAACCTTCAGCAGCAGATAGTACAATAGCTGTATTAAATCTTAAGTACAAAGATTGTCAAGGAGAAAATAAAGAACTAAAAGCTAGACTTAAAAGAGTATCATCTGAATTAAGTTCAACTTTAACAACTAACTTAAATTTAGAAAGTTTAACCAAGGCACTTCAATTTCAAGCAAATCCTCAGGCTACAGATTTAAATGGAATTGTAACTGAGCCAACACAAAGTGTAATTGGTTCACAAGAATTAGCAAAACACAAAATAGTTTCTGAGTCAGAAGATACAACAAATACGCCTGTAGTAACCGATCAAGTTTATTTACAACAAGAAATTAGGGGAAGAAAAACTTCTTATACAACACCAAGACAAGTAAGTCAACCATTAGGAAATTCACTAGGAATCTCCGTTTATAATGCAGGAATTGGTTTAAACGCAAATTTAGATGATTTTACATTTGGGCTTGGAGTTATAAAAGCAAACAAAGACGGAACTTCAAGTTTAATGACAAAAACAATAGAAAATGAACCAGCTCCAGATTTTAGAACAGTTTACACTGAAAGAGCTTCAATGAAAGAAGAAAATGATCGAATTGCATTCTTTGCTAATGTAGGTTATAATTTTTCAAAAAGATTTTCTTTATCTACTGGATTAGAACTAACAACAAGAAAAACATCTGGCGAACAAAGAAACACGATAGAACACTACTTAGATAATACTCGTTTAAGTGAAGTTTCTGAAGTTGTACCAAGAGAAACTGAAACTGAAACAATTCCTTATCTTACTTTTGGAGCAAGAGCTGGTCTATCTGATAGATTAAGTTTAGAAGGGATGTATTCAACTTCCGGTCAGTTTTTAGCAGGTATCAATTTTAAAATAGGGGGTAAAAAATGAATAAACTTTTTTTAATAATAATATCTTTAATATTACTTTCAACTAGTGTTTTTGCTTTAACAAGTGTAGATTCAGAATTTGTAGATCCAGACAATCATTCAGTTGAATTAGGAAATACAGTTCATGTTAAGCAGGGTGAAACAGCAACTTTTTGGATTTACATGACTACAAATACAAATAAGATAGGTTATAGAATATTCTATCAAGACAGTTTACAAGATATAGTTCCACATACAGTTTATACTGAATGTCAAGCTCCAAATTTTTGTGACTTTGTAGAATATTTAGATATAAGTACCTCTTCATTACCTTTGGGGTCACATAATATAATAGTTTCTGCAAACGATGATGGCATTCCAAATTTATATGATATGTCTAAAACATTAACTTTAGTTGTAGATCCTGTTCCAGTGAATCATGCTCCAACAAGACCAAGCAATCCAAATCCTGCAGTAGGTTCAATTAATTTACCCAACGAATTTATCTCAAGTTGGACTGCAAGTGATGAAGATGGCGATGTTTTAAAATATTCAGTTTATTTAAGTAAAACAGCAAATTTTTATCAAGAAAATATTGTTGCAACAAATTTACAAAATCCAAGTTTTACATTTACAAACTTAGATCATAACACCAAATATTATTGGAAAGTTGTTGCTAGTGACGGAAAATTACAAACTGAAAGCTTTACATGGGATTTCAGAACAATGCAAGCTCCAGTAGGTAATCAAGCTCCGAATGCACCAAAAAATCCTTTCCCGGCAGATAATTCAACAGCAATTGAAAGAACTCTTACTTTAACATGGGAAGGAACAGATCCAAATAATGATCCATTAACTTACACAGTTTATTTTGGAACATCTTCAAATCCAACAACTATTGTAGCAAAAGATATATCTACAAATAGTTATACAGTGGATTATACTCTAGCATACCAGGTTCATTATTATTGGAAAGTTGTTGCTAATGACGGTCTTTTAACAAAAGAAGGTCCAGTATGGGGTTTTTCAACTATATCTCAAAATAATCCAACAAATCATGCTCCAGTAATACAGAATATTGAAGACAAAAGAGCTAGATGTAATGTAAAATTTACATATTCAGTTACTGCAACAGATCAAGATAATGATTTAATAACTTTTTCAGATAACACAAATTTATTTAATATTAATTCTGCAACTGGATTAATATCATTTACACCAAGTTGTTCTGATAGAGGAGATTACAATATTATAATAACTGCTACAGATAGTAAAGGCGCAAAAACAACTGAAACGTTCAATTTAGAAATATATAGAACAAGTTCTGGATCAAGCTCTGGTGGCAGTTCTTCAAACAACGATGATGATGAAGATGATGAAACAATAATTTTAACTGAATCATTCACATTAGATTCCGAAAAAGAAGATTGCTTACAACCACAAGGTTGCTTTATATCTCAAGGAGATATTCAAGAAGAACAGCAATTATATGACGCAAACTTCACAGCAATACTCTTAATTGCTCTTGGCGTAGTTGTTTTAGGATTAATAATAATGTTAATATTTTATAAAAACTATTAATATTATTATAATTATTTTTAATTTTAATAACTTTCTCGTGGCAACTATATATTTATATATTATCAGGTATCAATTAAAAATTCAGCTGACCAGGATAATTCGGTTGCTCTGAAAAGGGTGTTATCATACCAGCCTCTGTCACATGCTCGGCTATTAGCTTGATGTCTGGACTATAACTCATCACGCGAAATCTGTATGTGTTAAGCTTCCTATGAGACGAATAAGATCACCTTTAAAACACGCTGACAAGGTTAAGAACGATTCAGCAATTGTTTGAGGCACTCATTCACCGAGTCCAGTTGTCAGCTAGAATTATTTTTTATAAAAAGAGAGCGTGATAAATAATGGTAGTAAAGAAAAAGAAAAAAACTTCTAAAAAAATTAACGGCAGAAGACCAAGCAAAAAATCTAAGGATTCTAAAGTTAAAAAATTAATTAAACTTGCAAAATCTCCGAAGAGCAAGAAGAAAAAATCAACTAAAAAGAAATCAAGGAGATAATTTTATTTTTTTTCTATATAGAAACATTTATAAAACGCAACCCAACTTGAAAAATAAATATGAAGAGAAGTTCAAGACGTTGGAAAAAGAAAAGACAAATGCGTTGGAAATGGCAACGTAAGCGTATGAAGAAGGAAAAGAGAAAGAGAAAGAAGATGAAGGCATAATTTTCAAATTTTTTTTAATTAGTCACACAATAATATCCTAAGAGATTAGAAAGTTTTATAAAGGAGTTCTATACCCATTCAAATACATTTTATGACGAAGATATAATTCTTCTGAGAATCTTAATGAGTACTTAATCTCATAAGTATTAAGTATGATGTGTAAGTAAAGTAATTGATTTAGTAGTAAACCTGTCAATTAATTTTTTTTCTTGCGACACAATAATTCCCGTTGATCCTGCGGGAGGCTACTGCTATTGGAATTCGAATTAGACATGCAAGTCAGGGGGTCTCGTGCCACCGGCATAAGGCTCAGTAACACGTCGATAATCTGCCCTTAGATTCGGAATACCCTCGGGAAACTGAGGTTAAAACCGAATAGTGAATTGGTGCTGGAATGCTCTTTTCATCAAACGTAAGGTCTAAGGATGAGTCGGCGGCTGATTAGGCTGTTGGTGGGGTAATGGCTCACCAAACCGAGAATCAGTAGGGGAGATGAGAGTCTTGGCCCCGAGAAGGACACTGAGATACTGGTCCTAGCCCTAAGGGGTGCAGCAGTCACGAAAACTCTACAATGCGCGAAAGCGTGATAGGGGAATTCCAAGTGCTTTACCAATGGTAAGGCTTTTGCCAAGTGTAAGTAGCTTGGCGAATAAGTGGTGGGTAAGACCGGTGCCAGCCGCCGCGGTAACCCCGGCGCCACAAGTGGTAGCCACATTTATTGGGTCTAAAGTGTTCGTAGCCGGTTTGGGTTATTTTGTGTGAAATCGTTGGGCTTAACTTAACGGTGTGCACAAAACACTCCCAAGCTTGAGACCGGGAGGGGATAGAGGTATTCTGGGGGGAGCGGTAAAATGCTATAATCCCTAGAGGACCACCAGTGGCGAAGGCTTCTATCCAGAACGGGTCTGACGGTGAGGAACGAAGGCCAGGGGAGCAAATCGGATTAGATACCCGAGTAGTCCTGGCTGTAAACGCTGCGAGCTAGGTGGTGCAAATTCTTTGAGGATTTGCAACGCCTTAACGAAGGTGTTAAGCTCGCCACCTGGGGAGTATAGTCGCAAGACCGAAACTTAAAGGAATTGGCGGGGGCTCGCTACAAGGGGTGCGGCGTGCGGTTCAATCTAACAATACGCAGAGAATCTCACCAGGAGCGACGGCAGAATGAAGGTCAGATTAAAGGTTTTACCTGACAAGCCGAGAGGTGGTGCATGGCCGTCGTCAGTTCGTGCCGTAAGGTGTTGCGTTAAGTCGTACAACGAACGAGACCCATGCTTACATTTGCAAACATGTTCTCAGGAATGAATGAGCACAATGTAAGGACTGCCTTCGAAAGGAGGAGGAAGGTGTGGGCAACGGTAGGTCTGTATGCCCCGAATCTCCTGGGCTACACGCGCGCAACAATGGTAGAGACAATGGGATGCAACTCCGAAAGGAGGAGCTAATCCTCTAAACTCTATTTTAGTCTAGATTGAGGGTTGTAACTCACCCTCATGACACTGGAATCCCTAGTAATCGGACCTCATCACAGTCCGGTGAACACGTCCCCGAGCCTTGCACACACTGCCCGTCAAGCCAACCGAGCAGGATTTAGGTGAGGATTAATTTCTTGATTAATTCGAATCTAAGTTCAGTGAGGTGGGTTAAGTCGACACAAGGTATCCGTAGGGGAACCTGCGGATGGATCACCTCCTATTTATTTTATATGCAGGAATTACTAAATAAGCTTAGATACTTACACATTATACTGGGCCTATAGTCCAATGGTAGAATGGGGCGTTTGCAACGCCCAGATCCGGGTTCGATTCCCGGTGGGTCCACTTATTCCGAAAGGAATATTGTGCAGCTCGAAAACTTTGTTTTCGGGTGAAGGACTTTATATTCTAAAGTCGTGCATAGGCGAGTTACATCAAATTGGTTCCTACAAAACCATTAGGTGGATGACTTGGCTCGGGTTGCCGAAGAAGACTGTGGCAAGCAGCATTATGCTTGGGCGAAGCGCACGCAGCTTTTGAACCCAAGATTGTTGAATAGGACATCCTGTCTTATTGACGATCTACAAAGATAGGGAACGCGGGAAACTGAAACGTCTTAGTACCCGCAGGAAAAGAAATCAATCGAGATGCGGCTATTATCAGCGAGAGAACGTCGCACAGGGCAAACCGAATCTTTTATCGAAAGATAATAGAAATGTGGTGTTCAGGCTAATCTTCTGTCCTCGCTAATCAACTCAAACTTTTTTGGAATAAAAGACCATAGAGGGTGACAGTCCCGTAGAGACAAATTGGCAAGACTTGATTAGTTCTAGAGTAGGGCGCATTTGAAATTGCGTCTGAATTTGTGGGTCATCAACCCATAACCCTAAATACAAACCGAGACCGATAGAGAATTAGTACCGTGAGGGAAAGTTGAAAAGTACCTGTAACAGGGAGTTAAAAGACCTGAAACCTAATGGTGATAGTATGATGCTGCTCTTCGGAGTTGCATCGTACGTTTAGAATAACGGGCCAGGGAGTGTATTTGAGTGGCAAGGATAAATGTGTTAAGCATGCATCCGTAGCGAAAGCAATTTCCCGCAGGAAACAAGGGGAGAGGTGCTAATCCGCCTTAAGTCACTTGAGTACGACCCGAAACCAGATGATCTATCCTTGGACAAGGCGAAGCGGAGGTAAAACTTCGTGGAGGCCTGAAGAGGTTCTACGTGCAAGTGTTCTTCTGATCTGAGGATAGGGGTGAAAAGCCAATCGAATCTGGTGATAGCTGGTTCCTGCCGAAATAGGCCGTAGTCTAGTCCTTGTGGAGATGACATAGATGGTAGAGCTACGGATTTGAGATTTTGGGGAAGAAATTCCTCGGTCTCTTGTTCAACTCCAAAAGTCTATGTATCGTAGAAACAGGGAAACGCTGGTAGGCGGTAAGCGACTATCAGGAGAGGGGAACAACCCAGACTATAGTTAAGGTCCCTAAATATTGATTAAGTGTGAAAGGGTGAAGGGTGTATAATACCTAATACAGATGGGAGGTAAGCTTAGAAGCAGCTACCCTTTAAAGAAAGCGTAACAGCTCACCATTCTAGGTATTGTGCCCCGAAGATGGACGGGGCTAAATCAATTACCGATACTGTAGTTCTCCGTAAGGAGTTAAGGTAGGCAGGTGTCCCGCTTGACTAGAAGCTTTCTCGCAAGAGGAAGTGGATCGAGTTGGGAATAAAAATCCTGGCAGTAGTAGGACCAGACCATAGTGAGAATCTATGGCGCCGGAAGGGCAAGGGTTTCTTGGCAATGCAGTTCAGCTAAGAGTAAGTCGATCCTAACCAAACTCGTAAATGAGTAATGGGAAAGGGCAAACGGTTAAGATTCCGTTACTGACTTGGTACTCGGCAACGAAAGCTTTGCATTTGACGGTTTGGGCTAGACCAACATATCTAATCAGGTGTGTTAACTGAAATAAGTCCAGTGAGTATCTTAATGATGAGATCTGGATTAAATTTAGGAATAATAGATTGTATAATTTATTTGGTTGAGGCCTTGACCCCGTGAAAAGAAAGCAAAGATGAATCCAAGTTATTCGTACCCAGAACCGGCACAGGTGCCCCTAGGTGAGGAACCTAAGGTGTGTGGGAGCAATCTTTCTAAGGGAATTCGGCAATTTAGTCCCGTATCCTCGGTATGAGGGATCCCTGCGATCGTGTTTGTATGAATGCGATTACAGGGCGCAGTGACAAGGGAGGTCCGACTGTTTAACAAAAACATAACTGACTGCGAGCCCGCAAGGGTGTGTATAGTCAGTGACGTCTGCCCAGTGCTAGTACTTCAAAGCTCGTTTCAACGAGCCTAAGAGCTAGTAAACGGCGGGAATAACTATAATTCTCTTAAGGTAGCGTAATGCCTTGTCGTTTTATTGACGACGTGCATGAAAGGCGTAACGAGATCTCCGCTGTCCCTAGAAAGAACCCCCCGAACACATTATACCGGTGCAAAGACCGGTGACCCCTGGCGGGAAGCAAAGACCCCGTAGAACTTTACTACAGTTTATTGTTGTGATGTGAGCTCTGTTGTGCAGTATAGGTGGAAGTCGCCAAAGCTTAGACGCTAGTTTAAGTGTAGACAACAAGTGAGATACCACCCTTCAGAACTTACATTGCTTACTTTAGAAATAAAGGACATCAATAGATGGGTAGTTTCGCTGGGGCGGCAGCCAGTTGAAAAGATATCAACAGGGCCCTAAGGTTGACTCAATCGGGTTAGAAATCCGATGTGGAGTGCAAGAGCAAAAGTCAGCTTGACTGAGTCTTCAATTCTAAGAGACTCAGAGACGAAAGTCCGGTCTAGCGAACCCTCGTGTCCTTATTGATGAGGGCCGAGGCAGACAGAAAAGCTATCTCGGGGATAACTGAGTGGTAGCGCCTAAGAGCTCAAATTGACGGCGCTGTTTGCTACGACGATGTCGGCTCGGCTCAACCTGGGCGTGCAGAAGCGCCCAAGGGTGGGGGTGTTCACCCATTAAAGAGTCTCGTGAGCTGGGTTCAGAACGCCGTGAGGCAGTTTGTTCGATATCTGGCAGGGGTGTTCAAGTGTCTGAGAGGAAGGATCTTTTAGTACGAGAGGAACAAAGGTTCGTGGCCACTGGTCAATCGGTTGTCTGATAAGGCAGGCCGAGCAGCTACGCCACAAGCGATAAGAGCTGAAAGCATCTAAGCTCGAAGCGTGCCTCAAAATGAGACACAACAGGCGCTCGAAAAAGACGAGGTTGATAGGAGCGGTGTGTAAGCATAAAGGTTCACGATATGTTCAGCATGCGCTTACTAATAGCCTGGAAATATATATAACCAGTTTAATGTAACTCGCTTATGCACTTTCTTTAGTTCTTTTTAGAACTAATTTCCCTTTTCTCTTAACGAGAAATCATTTTTCTCATTTAGAATGATTTATAAAACAAAGTGATACAATTATTTTATGGAACACGATCAACATTTTTTAATTAACGAAAAAATAATAGAAACTTCAATCGAAGATGTAAATAATGATGATATTGTTTTAGAAATTGGTCCAGGTCAAGGAATATTAACTAAAAAATTAGCTGTGAAAGCAAAAAAAGTAATTGCTGTTGAGATTGATAAAGAATTAGAAAAATATCTTTGTAACTTGCCTAAAAACGTACAAATAATTTACGCTAATATATTAGAAAAAATTGATGATTTACATTTTGACAAAATAATAGCAAACATTCCTTATTCTATTTCTGAACCATTGCTAAAAAAATTAATAAAAACAAATTTTGAGTTAGCAATATTATTAGTTGGCGAGAAATTTTACAAATTATTGAATGGAAAAGATAAATTAAATGTTGTATCTAAAATATTTTTTAATGTTGAAAAAATAATAGATGTTCCTAAAGAAGATTTTTCTCCCAAACCTAAAGTTAACTCAGTTTTAATAAAAATAACAAAAAGAACGGAAGAATTAAATGGTAACGAGAAAATAATTAAAGAAATATTATTACAAGACGATAAAAAATTAAAAAATGCTTTAATTTATTCTTTTGTTAGGGCCGAAGATTTAACTAAAAAACAAGCAAAAGAAAAAATAAATAAAATGAAAATTCCTAAACTAACTTTAGAAAAAAATGTTAATCAGCTTTCTAATATTCAATTTAATAAATTAGTGAAATCAATAGTTGCTTGATTCTCTTTCGCAACATTTAAATTCTAAGTTTTACTTCCTTCAAACGTGGCTTTAAACTATAAACTATCAATAGAAACAATAAAACAACGTCTTGAAGTAGCTCATAATCCTAATCAGGCGGTGATTAGAGGTCAATTCTTCGATTTAGAATATGCTTTTTTTCAACAGAATATTAGAAATCAAAATGTTCTTGTTGCAGGATCTGGATTGGGTCACGATTCTTTTGAGTTAGCAAGATATAATAAAAAAGTTGTTGGTGTTGAATTGATAAAACCATTCGTAGACCATTCAAATAAACAAGCAAGAATATTAGGATTAAATAATGTTGTTTTCCAGTATGGAGATATTACTCATCTTTCGTTTAGGAACGAAGAATTTGATTCTGCTGTACTGAATATGGGAACAATAGGAAATTTTGATGATAAACAAATAATTCTTCGTGAATTGTTAAGAGTTGCAAACAAAGTTTATTTTGATTTTTATCCTCCAACAAATTTAGGACTTGAAAAAAGAAGAAAGATGTATTCTGAAGAAAAATGGAAAAATGTTCGAATTGAAGGGGACAAAGTTGTAAGCGATGATGGTTTAGATTCCATATCGCTGTCACAAAAAGAATTAGATACAATAATTCAATCATTAGGGGCTAAAGTCAAATACTATAAATTTCATGAATTCTCTATTATGGCCGAGGTTACAAAATAAATCAATAACTTTATAAACCATTATTCTGCAAAAAGTTATGTAGGTAAGTGACCTGGCTATCCTGTAAATTGGGAGGAAAGTCCACACACTATTAATCGATTGCTTATTCAAGCCGGAGAAATCCGGGGCAACCGCTCAGAAACGGCACGTCCTTACATTGCTATAACCGATGATGTTGCGAAGCTTTTGGCGACAGAAGTGAGTTAACCAGCTGAGAAGATGTAAGGGAACGATGAAACGGCGCGTCCCTGTCAGTGCAAGTCCATTGAGACGCTTAGTTGAATGCTGGGAAGTCTGTTCGCAAAACGAAGACTTAACAAAATGTGGCTTACACTTGCCTACAATTTTAATTTATATTGATGTTTCCTAAGTCCTTTCTTCTTTTTTTCTGGAGTTGGAAAAATTTCTATTTGTGGTGATTCTGGAATCTCTAATTTTATTCTACTCTTAAGATCTCCATCACACTTTCTTTTTACTGGACAAAAATTACAATCATAACCTGGATGTCTAGAAAAATTCTGTTTCTCTATTTGTTCTACTCTATCTTCTATTGATCTAACTAGCCATGGATAATCTTTATCTGTTCTCTCAGTAGGTATTATATTTCCATTTCTTAATTGATGCCACTGCATTTCAATATGTGGGCTCATATACACTCCATCTATTCCAACTATTTCAGCCAAATCATCGGGAATTCCAACTTTCCTTCTTAATTCTAAATTATTTTTTAATAAAAAACCAACAATTAAATGATAGACTGTAAATTGATGATCAGTTCTCAATTTTTCTTTTCTAGGCTCTACTCTATGAGTTTTGAAATCTGCAACAGCAACTTTACCAGTTTGTTCAGAAAAAGGAAAGATAGCATCTATAAAACCACGATAGTGAATTCCATCTATTTCAACATTAAACCCAAATTCATTTTCAACAGGAGGAATTCTATTTTGATATGTATTATAAATTATATTTCCCGTTTCAGGAATTATTTTATTTTTAAAAACATAAGGTTCTGCTTTATAGCCCCACACTATTTTTCTGCCCTTTGTTGCTTCTTGTCTTATCATAAACTGCCATCTTGCTACAGCGGTATTAGCAAATGCTTCTGCAGATTTATATTTAGGTTCACCAGATTCTTTATAAAATTCCTGCATTAATCTATGAAATAAATCACCCATAGCCATTTCAGCAGTTGAAGTACTCGTTTCAGGTTTAATATACATATAATAATATTTAGCCATGCAACTTTCTGCAACTTTTAATCTAGATGGACTCCAAATAATTTCACTCATCGGTTTGTGAATAACAATAATTTTATAACAATTTCCTTTCCAAAACATTTATAAATTAACTATTTATTTTAAAAGTATGGCAGATGATAAAGTTTCATTACCTTCCGGAATGGGTGGATTAATACGATATTCTGAAGAAGGTCAAAGTAAAAATGAAATAAAACCGGGCGTAGTAATTCTATTTATAGTTTTAATATTAGTTTTTGAATTAATTTTACATAATTATGGTAAAGGTTTGTTAGGTTAAAAATGATGCCTGGAATGAATCCTAAACAAATGAATAAGATGATGCAACGTATGGGCATCAGACAAGAAGAAATAGATGCAGAAGAAGTTATAATAAAAACAAAAGAAAAAAATATTATTATTAAAAATCCATCTGTAACAAAAGTTGATATGATGGGCCAAAAAACGTTTCAAATAATGGGTGAAATTTCTGAAGAATCAAGTATTTCTGAGGAAGATATTAAAACAGTAGCAGAACAAGCAAATGTTTCCAAAGAAAAAGCAAAAGAAGCTTTAAAAAAACATAATGGTGATCTAGCAGAAGCAATATTAAGTTTAAAATAAATTTATTTTTTTGAAAATTCCATTTCAGCGCTTTGAATTATAGCAATTAAATCATCAGTGTAGGGTTGATTTTCAATTAATGTGTGAACTGTTACATTATTACGTTCTCCTTCACTATCATACAACCCAACTAATAATGTTTTATATCCAAAAATATAAGCACCAATACATCTTCGAACCGGCGAAACAGCTCCAGATTCACTTAGTAGTATATTCGAATCGGGAAATCTAGTTTTTATAAAATCTCTAAATCTATCAAATTCATAAAATTCAGTAGCTTCTCCATGGTAAATCTCAGTCATCGAATTTCGAAGTTTAAATCGTTTAAAAGGTTTTTGATTTATATAAACTGAGACAAATATAATCCTAAATTAGTAACTTCAACTTGTGCTCTTTCTTGATCATTTAATGGCCTTTTTGGGAAAGCTGTACAATTAGTGCAATAACCTTCTACCATATCATTCAATCTACTTTCTGGAGTAGCGAAATAAGGAAACCATTTAACATGACTGATTCCATCCTGGCAGTGCCAACTTTTTTCACATTCTCTTATTCTCTCTCCTCTACTCTTCACAATACCCACTGAAATGTCACTTCTGTATCTTTCAAGAATTAAATCCGCAATTTCATCAGTTCTATCTAAATCAACCGCCGGCTCACCCATATTAAAATTCACCATTAACACTATTTAAAATTTTGGATAGTGGAATAAATAACTAAAAAATAGATTTAAATATTTTCTTTAACCTCTATTTGTATGGATGCTTTAAAAAATCTAGTTCTAGAGTCAAATAAGCACTATAGATTAGCAGATCATATAACTAATGTTACCTATCCATTAATCAAAGATTCAAGATTAATGTTAAGCATGCTTGATAACATAGATAAATGTGTTAAATATGCTTTAGACGGTTTTTTATATTGTGAAAAGATGCACGATAGGATTAGTGTTTTTCCAAATGACTTGCCAACAAAACTAAATGTTTTCTCAAAAACTGCAGCCATAAGATATAATGTTAATGGCTTCCAAATATTAATAAGAGAAATAAATGACATTGTAAACAAACATAAGGAATCTCCCGTAGAATTTATAAAGGACAAGCGACTATATATTTATAACAAGGAGTATAAGGCTCGGACGTTAGACATAAAAGACATAAAATTATATTTACTGAAAGTAAAGCCTTTTATAGTTCAGCTGAATAATATATATAGACAGTATGAGCACGATAGAAGAAGCTAGAGAAGAGTTAAAGAGAGCGGACCATCTAATTTATGTTAGTCTGAAGTACACCAGGACCTGTGACATTATTTTAAATATTTTTAAAAGACTGATAGTCGCACACGAATTTGCGATTGATTCTTCATTAGACTTTTTTAAAAATAAAAAAAATTCCAACGTTTCTGTTCCTGATTCAAAAACTTCTAAGGCCGAACTTCTTTTAAAACTTAAAAAAAATTACAAACCTCACATTGATGCTTACTTTTTAATGAAAAAAATTGAAAACTCTGATTTTGACAGACGTGAAGAATATAGAAAACACGTTACTATGATATCAAAAATAGAACCTGACAAAGATTATGAAGTTGATGTTCCTAAAGTTATGGATTTCTTTGAAAAAACTAAAGAATTTGTTTCTTTAGTTGAGGAAGATATATCATGACACATTACATAGGAATATTATCTGGGAAGGGTGGAGTTGCAAAAACAACAACATCAGTTAATCTGAGCGCAGCTTTAAATTATCTAGGCAGAGATGTTATATTAGTAGATGCTAACTTATCAACACCAAATGTAGGTTTACATTTAGGTGCACCAATAGTTCCTATAAATTTGCATCATGTTCTAAAAGGTAAAAACAAAATAGTCGAAGCAATGTACTTACATCCTTCCGGAATAAAAATAATTCCTGGTGGATTATCAATACAAGATTTACAAGGTATACGCCCAGAAAAATTAAAAAATATTCTTCCTGAACTAGATGGACTAGCAGATATAGTGATTATAGATGGTGCAGCTGGCCTAGGAAAAGAAGCTCTTTCTTTGATGGAAGCAGTAAAAGAATTAATTATAGTTACAAATCCAGAATTACCTGCTGTCGCAGATGCATTAAAAACAATAAAAATAGCAGAATCTCTCGGTAAGAATATTCGTGGCGTAGTTGTCTCTAAAACTGGTAGTGAAGGAGACATCCCATTTAATAACTTACAAACAATACTTGACAAACAAATATTAGCAGTAATTCCTCACGATAAAGCAATACGTCAAAGTTTACTAAGAAAAGACCCAGTAGTTTTTACTCATCCAAGAAGCAAAAGCGCTATAGCATACAAAAAAATGGCTGCTAATTTAATTGGTGTTGAATTCAATGAAACAGTAGAAGGTAACTTTTCAAAATTCTTAAGAAATTTAAAAATAAAAAATTAAAATTTTATTATTTTGAAATAATTTTAGCCGGTTCAACAAAATATTCTTGAATAACTGGTTTTCCAGATTCATCAAGATTAAACATATATCTTTTTCCATCATATCCAACGTATGTTTCTGGTATTCCATCTCTATCTAAATCTTCACATTCAATCTCTAGTTTACTTGGAACAACGGAGTAAGTTTCAACTTTAGTTACATTTGGAATTACAAGTGGACTTGATATTTTATAACTTTTAATTCCCCCAAGCATACCTACCAAGAAGGTAACAACATATGCCCCAATTTTTACTGATTTATCCATTTTTATTATCCTCCATAAATGTGATATTTTTTGATATTTCTTCAATTTATAAATCTTTCGTTTTTGTAACTACTCAGAAGTTATTAACATAAAAATAAAAAATTAAAAGGAAAGTCCTTTTACTTGTGCGTAAACTTCTGGGTCAGCATTTTCTTTTAATCTCAATTCAGCAAGTAATTTATCAGATTGGTATGAAATCTTACCAATATAATGTTCTCCTGTTGAGTCCCATTTTTTACCTGCGCTTATACCAACACCGTTACCCAAGTTATAACCAAATTCAACAAGGTCATCTCTCTTGTCATTTTGGTTAGATACTATTCCTTCCAAAGCAAATCCACTTCTTGACTTTCCAGCAATTCCTGAAAAGTAAGGGTATGTTTCAGCAGTATATGCATCTAAAGTCAAAACTTCACCAATAGTTTTAGTTCCATTTGGGCTTGTTACATTTCCCGGGTTTTGAGCAACCATCCCTCTTACATAGTAATCTCTATTTTCCAAGTTGTGTATACCATATACAATCCCACCAATGTTACCAGCGGTGAAACCTACTGCAGGTCTAATTCGACCGTCATAATCTCTACCTACACTTACACCAACATCTTCATTTTTTATTGAAGCATATTCTGCATGTGTGTTTCTTGCATTCGTATTAAAAAAGTGAGCTATTCCATAATCTAATGTATGTTCACTCGAAACTTTTTGGTTACCTAATGCAAAAACACCAAAGCTGTCGAAACCGTTTTCACCAAATGTAATCCAAGCTGGCATAATATAGTGTGAGTTCCCTTCGCTATCAGATAGAGTGAAGTCCAAACCTGTTTGAGTTTCCTGATCCTTTCCGGAGTCTACTCCTCTTAACCAAAAACCTGTAGGTATATTCTCAGATACTATATTGTCTGTATAAACTAAGTGACTACCTGTTTCATTAGTTCCATCTGCCCTTTCGATGTTATAACCGTTAAAGGTTATTGGACCAGATTGAGCTCCTACTCTTGTAGTAACTAACTCTTCCTGAGCACGGATATTTGCGTTTACATTAACACTGTCTGTATTCTGAGCAAATCCAGGAGCACTAGCAACTAATATTCCTGTCAACCCAAAGATTCCAGATATTACTTTATTTCTTAATTTAGTTTTCATCTTGTTCTCCTGTCCGATTTTTGGTCTAAGACGTGACCTTACTAATAGTATATACTAGACTATATATATTAAATATTCTACACAAAATTAATCCAAAATAGAAATATTTATATATTAAAAGTTAATAATATACTAATATGACATATAAATTAGACTTAAAGGATAAAAAGATACTTTACGAGCTTTCAATTAATAGTAGACAATCATTCAACGAGTTAGCAAAAAAGACAAGACTAAATAAAAATTCAATTGCATATAGAATTAATAATTTACAAAAGGTAGGGATAATAAAAAAATTTCATGCTTTAATAGATGTCACAAAATTAGGATATCTGGTGTTTAAATTATCACTAAATTTTCAAAACACAACTCCTCAAAAAGAAAAAGAGATAATAGATTTTTTAAAAGCTAAAGATATGGTCTCTTGGTTAGCTTCAATAGAAGGGAGTTACAATATAGAAGCAATAATAATCTCAAAATCTATGGTTGAAATAAATTTTTTATGGGAAGAATTAATGAGAAATTATGCAAATTATTTACCCAACAGAAAACTAACACTTGTGTCTAGGGCATTTTATTTTTCAAATTCATATTTTTTAAAAAAAACAAATAAACATAAGACAGAGTTTATATCAAAACCAGAAAAGGTAGAAATAGATAACATCGATTTAAAAATATTGCAAATCTTATGTAATGATGGACGAGCAAGAGTCATAGATCTTGCTTCAAAATTGAATTTAACCCCAAAAACAATAATCACTCGAATAAAAGAATTGGAATCAAAAAAAGTAATAGTTGGATATAAACCCACTATAGATATAAAAAATTTAGATTATACCATTTATAATATGGTTTTCATGTTGCATAATCTATCAGAAGAAAAACGAAATGGATTAAAATATTATATTTCTGAACATCCAAATATAATTTATTATTATGAAAAGATTGGTAGTGATGAGGATATAGATATAGAACTTCAAGTTTCAGGTTTCTTAGAATTAAAATCAATATTAAACGATATTAAAGCAAAATTTTCAGATGTAATAAGAGAGTATAGAATAATGGAAATATCTGAGAAACAGAAATCAAGATTTATCCCTTTACTTAAAGACTAAAGTAAATCTTTAAAAACATCATTTCTTTCGCTTTTTTATGAAAAATAAGTTTACAACAGGATTAACGCATCATTTCGTTGATACGACTGGAAATTTAGCTGCATCTGTACCAATTATAGCAGGTTTAGAACTATTAGTCGGTATTTCTGAAGATATTTCATTAAAAACAAGAGGTGTAGGAATTGTAACAGGTTATCTAGGAGCACAAAAATTAACAAGACTAATAAGAGATTATTCTAGAAAAAGAAAAGGTATAACTACAAAATCAAAAGAAAGTAAACAACACAATCACGATAGACTAAATGCTGCAATACTCACTGGAATTTCATGCTTCCCTTCATATTGGATAGCAGAACAATTTTCTGATCAAGATGTTTCATCTTTAAAAATGATATACGGCACTTTAGCAAGAACTGGTTTTGCTTATGTTGCTGGAGGCATATCAACATATTCAGAACATGCTTACCGTGATTTATTATGTGAAGATAAACATGAACGTATATCTTCAGAGATTTACAATGCAAGCAGATCACAAAGATTATCGCTAGTAGCTGCATTAACTATTACTTCAATAGCCCTAACTTCAGGCATATATTCCTTACATCATTAATAGAAAAGCAAATAAATGATTGTTTATTCCCAAACTTACAATGCACAATAAAATAACAATTATATTTGGAATATTTACTGTATTTTTCATGCTATTTGGTATTCTTAGTCCTTATATTGACATAAGAACTATGGCTATATTATTAACTACTTTATTCTCAATAATGTTCTTTCATTTCGCAGAAAATTATATGAAAAGATCCATAAGTCAACAAGTGGAACTAGCATTAAAAAAAGATCATAATTTCGAGTAAACAATACTTTTATATATTATTTATTTAACATTTTTATTGTCAATGAGGATAATAGTTCATCGGTAGAATGTTCGACTGTGGCTCGAACGAGGCGGGTTCGACTCCCGCTTATCCTCCTTCTTATCAAAAAATATATAAAACAAGCTGCTAATTTAATAATAATGGTGTTCGCATTACTTGTTCCATATATATCTATGATTATAGGTTTATATTTATTAAAAAGTGCATGGTTCGCTTTTTTGATTTATCATTTTCTTATTATTTCTGTCTTAGTTTACAACAAAAAATTAAATTCTTGGAAAACAATGTTTAAGGGATTTAATTTAAAATTAACAATATATTCGATTATATTTGGTTTATTAGGCGGTTTAATAATTTATTTTTTAGCCCCATATTCAGGCTTAATTTCTAATCTAAACCCAGTTTTATTATCATTAGGATTGTCTGGTAGTTTATGGTTAATCTTTGTAATATATCACTCAACAATAAATCCTTGGTTTGAAGAACTTTATTGGAGAGGCTACTTAGGAAGTTCAAAAAAAGGATTAGTTTTAACTGATTTTATTTTCTCAGGTTATCATTTATTAGTTCTTGCTTTATTTTTAAACTGGTACTGGCTAATACTAGCATTTATAATTTTAACAATAGCTGCTTGGTTCTGGAGACAATTGGCTAGAAAAAATAAAGGATTGTTAATATCAATATTATCACACATGGCTGCAGATGCAAGTATAATGATAGTTGCTTATTTATTATAAAATATTACTTCTTCTGCATAAACTTTATAAAAGGTCTAAAAATTTAATAATTGTTTAACACAGGAGGTAGATTAAAATTCTAAAAGGATTTAAAGCAAAAAAATACGCACCACAATTCTACTTAATATTCAGATTCGTTGTAGGTATATTGTTTGCTGTACATGGTGCCCAGAAATTTGGAATAATAGGTGATGGAAGTATAGCAGGATTCGCAACAGGTATGGGTTTACCATTATTTTTAGCAATAATAGCTGCAACCGTTGAATTAGTAGGTGGTTTAGCAATCGCTTTAGGTGTATTTGTTAGATATGCTGCATTTTTCGGAGCAATAAATATGATTGTAGCATTGATATTAGCACATTTGCCAAAAGGAATTGCGCCATGGACAAACGGCGGTGAACTTGCTTCAGTTTACTTAGTATCTATGTTATTATTATTAGGATACGGTAAAAAAGTAAGCAATTAATTTTTTTCTTTTTTTAAAATGAAAAATTTAGTAATAATTGGTGGCGGATTTGCTGGCGCATTAATAGCCAAAAAACTAGAGAATAAATTTAATGTTACTTTAATAGATTCTAAAGATTATTTTGAATTTACTCCGAGTATAATTAAAGCTTTAATTAATCCAAAATATATCTCTAAAATTCAAATAAAACATAGTGATTATTTAAAAAATTCTAAAATTGTAATAAATAAAGTAGTTTCACTAAAAAATAATTTAGTAAAATTACAAGATAATAAAAAAATTAGTTTTGATTATTTAGTTATTTCATCTGGTTCTAGTTATAATACTCCATTTAAACAAACAGATATATTTATCCCACAAAGAATAGAAAAAGTAGAAGATTATAATTCTAAAATAGAAAAATCAAATTCTATATCTATCATTGGTGCTGGAGTTGTAGGAATTGAAACTGCTTTAGACATGAAAGAAAAATATAAAGATAAAACTATAACATTAATACATAATAATCAAGATATTTTACCCAGGCAAACTGAAAAAACTAGAAATATTGTGAAAAGATTTTTATTGAAAAACAAAATAAATTTAATTTTAAACGAGCGTGTAATTAATTATAAAAATAATAAACTATTAACAAATAATAGAAATAAATTTCACTCTGATTTTGTTTTAATTGCCACAGGAATAACTCCAAACTCACAATTTATTGAGAAAAAATATTTAGATGATCAAAAATTTATAAAAGTAAACGAATATTTACAATTTTCTAATAATATTTTTGCTGTTGGCGACGTAAATAATATAAAGGAAGAAAAAACTGCGCAAGCGGCTGAAAAACAAGCTTTACTAACAATAAAAAATTTAATTAATTTAGAAAAAAATAATACTTTAGAAAAATATGTTGTAAAAAAAAGACCAATGGTCATAAGCTTAGGTTCAAAAAATGCAATTTTCACTTACAAAAATATTACATTTTATGGATTTATACCTGCAATTATGAAAAAATTAATAGAATTCAAAACTTTGTTTAGATATAGAAACCTTTAAATATTATTCAATTAAGATAATTTTATGGCACAAATAACAATCGAGGATAAGGCATCTACAAACGGTGCTGGTTGTATTCATTGTTGATAGTGCGAACTTTATTTCTTCAAAATTAAAAGCATTTAGCTTTAGCTATGGCGGTAGTAATTTAACGGTAGAATATAAGACTGTGGCTCTTAAGGACCGGGTTCAATTCCCGGCTACCGCCCTTTATTATCAAAAGGTATTTAAAACAATAAACTTATTTATCTTAGTAATGAAATTAAGCTTAATTAAAACAAAAAAGAGCGAAATAAGAACAATTGCTAAGATATATATGACTGAATTTTCAAAACCTCCTTACAATGAATCTTGGACAATAAACAAGTCACTAAAGAAGATAAGTTTTTTTTATCAATTCTATGATTTATATTCAATCAAAGCAGACCAAGAGCTAGTGGGTTTTATTTGTATCAACCCAAATTTTCTCTGCCCGGGTGACATAGCATTTGGCGAAGAAATAGCGATAAAAGAAGGCTATACGGACAAAGGAATAGGCACTTGGGTTCTTAATGAAATATCTAAGACATATTCAAAAAAAGGTTTCAAAAAATTAATGGGAATAGTAGATACTAACTCAAGAGCAAAAAAATTATACAAAAGATTAGGTATTAATCCAAGTAAAAAAAATATATTAATAGAAAAGGATATTAGGAGAACATAAGATGGAAACGGTAAAAGGATTTAATGATTATACTGGCGAAGAAGCTATAAAACGTCAAAAAGTGAAAGAAGTTTTAATTAAATATTTCTCTCTTTACGGTTTTGAACCAGCGGAAACCCCAGTAATTGAATATGAAGAATTTGTAAAAGGAAATAATTCAGAAGATGAAGCAGTCTCAGATATTTTCAAATTAAATGATAAAGGTAAAAGAAAACTAGCTTTAAGATATGAATTTACATTCCAACTAAAAAGAATAGCAAAAGATAAAAAATTACCTTACAAAAGGTTCCAGATCTCAGAAGTATTCAGAGATGAACCAGTTTCATCTAACAGATTTAGACAATTTACACAATGTGACATTGATATAATTGGTTCTAGTATAAAAGAAGAAGCCGAAATTTTAATTTTAACTTACAATGCACTAAAAGAATTAAACATAGATCCTATAATTAATATTAATAATAGAAAACTATTAAATGAAATTTTAGAAAAAGAAGGAATAAAAAACAAAGAAGAAGTAATAAGAGAAATAGATAAGTTAGATAAATTATCCAAACAAGAAATTAAAAATAATCTAAAAAAATTCAAAGCGGAAAAAGTTCTAGATATATTCAATGAAAAAGAAACTTATTTTGAAAAATATGATTCCTACAAAGAAATAAAAGAATTAAAAAAATATTGTTCCAATTACGGAATAAAAATTAATTTTCAACCATATTTAGCTCGTGGCTTATCATATTACAATGGAACAATTTTTGAAGTAAAATCATCTAAAATGAAAGAAACAATTTGCGCTGGTGGCTCTTACTTAGTTAATAATATACAAAGCACAGGAATTTCCTTTGGTTTAGATAGATTAAACAAACTTGCAGAATTAAAAACAAAAGAAAATAATGTTTTAATCGTTGCTTTATCAGAAGATAAAAAAGTTTTCGAAATTGCTGAAGAGCTAAGAAAAAATAATATTAATTGTTCATTAATATTTGGAAAACCAAGCAAAGCTTTAGATTATGCCAACTCTAAAAAAATAAATTATGTATTGTTTATTGGCGAAAAAGAACTCAAACTAAAAAAGTTAAAGTTAAAAAACATGGATTCGGGTAAAGAAGAAATGTTAACTTTAGTTCAGCTGACTAAAAAGTTTTCTAGCTAATAAATCTTCCAAACAATGTGGGCAGTCGAATTTATCTTCAGTTCTACTTATTTCTCCATTTCTCTCAACTACTTCATAAACTTGAGAAGTAACATAAGTCAAACCACACTGTTTACAAACATCCACGTGATACTTTTCTTCTAAAACATCAACCATAAAATAGTAGATTTAAATATCTTTTTAAAACTTTCTTAAAATCCTTTTTTTATAATAACTTATACGTTATTAAAAGAAAAACTTTTATAAATAACTCAATGTTTACAAAACTATGGCAATTTCAGAT
>JAGWAE010000024.1 GCA_018302135.1 Candidatus Woesearchaeota archaeon | reverse complement strand
TGTATTACTAGTATCAGTATTATCATAAGGTGGGCTTACAGTCAATTTTAAACTAGATTCTTCACCAGCATTCAAATCAACAGAAGTTTTATCTAATTCGGCCCAGCTAGGACCATCTAAACTTACAAAAAACTCTTTATTCTGTTCACCTAAATTTCTAACTAAAACATTATACTCATTTTCTAAAGCATTACATATTTTATCTTTATCTTTTTCTATTTCAACAGAAATATCATAACATTTTTTAACATTCACATTAAATGTATTCTGGGCTTTAAGAGTTCCTTTCTCAGGAATAGCATTAAATTTAATCTGGAAATTTCCTTCTACTCCATAATCTGGAACTAATTCTAAATTAACAGTTTTTGTCTGACCAGAACCAATTTCCAACTTATTATTTTCTAAATTAGCCCAAGCTGGAGCTTCAAGTTCTAAATTATAAACATTATTTGTAGTACCATCATTCTTTACACTAATACTAATTGTTTCCTTGCTATGTTCACACATATTAACTAAATCTTTTTCAGTAGTGATGTCAAAATTATAACAAGAATCAACAGCTAATCTCACAGTTTGACTTCCAATAAGTCTACCATTCTCAGGAGTTACTTTGACTGTAAACTCAAAATCTCCTTGATCATTGCAACCAGATTTAACATAAGCATAAATTACTTTTAATTCTCCTTGATTCAAAGTCAAAGAATTTTGGCTCAAAACTACATTATCTTTATAATTACCTTCAACGCTTAACACATAGGTTTCAGTATATTCACCATTATTTTTTATTTCAAAAGCGTACTTTTCATCTTCACAAGGACAAACATTCTTCAAATTATCTATTGCTTTGAAGCTATAAATATAACAATCTTTAACTTTAAAATTATGAGTAATCACATTACTTAAACCATTACCATTTGATTCTAGATTTAATACATAATCTCCAACATCAACACTAGACATAGGAGTCACATAACTATAAATATTCTTTATTTGCCCAGGCATTAAAACAAAACCAGTAGGCACAGTTGTAGAAAAAACGGAAGCGGTTCCAGAACTAGAAATTGTTAGTTCAACAGGTTTGTCTCCCGTATTTTTAACCACATCATTAAATAATCCGGTAGATCTAGGACAAACATCATCAATAGTTGCTCCGGAATAAAATGTAAAACTTTCAGCACCCAAAACTAAAGGTATAATTAAAATTATTAACATAAAATACAATACTTTTTTATCACTCATGGTTGAAACCCCCTTTTTATCACCCAAAAGAGAATTTTAGAATGTATATAAATATATATTGTAATAAAACTGTTATAACGTACTATATATTATAATAAGAAATTACTTTCTTTCACCAGCATATTTTATTATTCCAACCGCATCCAAAAGATTTAATCCTCCGTTTCGAACAACTGAATGAGTTATCCAAGAAAGAGTTTCCAATAAACTATTCGTTTCTCCTTCAACAGTTATATCTCTTGGAAAAAATACTATTGCTTGTTCTAAACTTTCAACAAGTTTTGATTCATCTACTAATATTCTTGGGATATTGCTATGTAATTTTCTACCTACTTTTTGATATTCTCTCAAATATCTTCCATGTATGTCTGAATTTCCAAAACAAGCCATCCCAAGCTCATTTGCTAATCTCGAAGCATCTTGATTACAACCAAAAAAACCTGGTATCTGTGAATTTTGTTCTAATGCCAATGGGAACCAATTATACTTTTTACGCATTTCCCTCACAACAGCTTCACCACAACCACTATAAAATTTAGATAATGGATGAGCTAATATACTAAAACCTTTATTAGAGAAAACTTCGTCCAAAACATCAACAATATCACTACCATTTCTTATAGTGTCTTTAATACCAAGAGCAACAACATGACCTTGTTTTGTTTTTACCTCTTCTCCTTTTATCAAATAAACATAACCTAAATTATTACAAATTCTTATCAAAACGGGAGATACAATATCCATTCCCCATCCGAAAGATGGCAAAAATTTGCCACCACTATAATTAATATTATTAGCAATATCATCAAAACGTTTTGTTGTGCCATAATCATTTACACTAAGTAAATTTATTCCTCTTTCTATAGCAAGTTCTAGAAGTTTATATTCATCTCTCCTTGGGAAATGTAAGTGTAAATCAGCTTTAAAATACTCAGTCATTTTATATTATAAAAAAAGAAAAAAGAAAAAGTTAGCTTTTTTAGTAGTAAGTTTGGTCTTCGTCTACTGCTGGTTCTTCTACTTCATTGCCTTTTCCTAATCTTTTAGCTATCAATACGATACCCAAAATAACTAAGATTATCAATAAAACAGCGAAACCAATTTCTAAACCTTGTCTTACATCACTATAGTTAACGTTTGTTTCAGCTTTTACAACATTTGTAGTTACATCGAATGTTTTTAATTCTTCATTTCCAGCTTCAACAGATATTTCGAAGTCATAACTTCCTTCTTTAGCATCTTCTTTAGTGGAAACAAATACGTAAGCTACATCGTTTTCTTCTCTAACTTCGTATGTGCCGAAATCAAGACCAGTTACTTTAACATTGTAATCAACATTTTCATTCCCAAAAGTTATCTTATATACTATAGCTTTACCAGCTTCAACTGTTTGAGATGTTGTATCAATGCTAATTTCTGAATCTTCTATGCTACCTGCACCTACAACTAAAGAATAAACTTGTTCATCTTTATCGTCACCATCATTGTAGAAAACCTCAAAGTGTAAATCATACACTCCAGATTTAGTACTTGCTGGTACATCTAAAGATAATTCTTTGTGTAATTTGCTGTAATCGTCATCATCAGCATCATCAGAGTCTTCAAAATCTTGTGTAACTAAGTCAAATCTATCAGATCTTGTCATTAAGCCAAGTTCTGGTATGGACATTACAACATAAATGTCTTCTTCATCTTCATTACCTTCGTTAGATACACCAACACTAGCAGTTAATAATTTGCCGGCTTCAGTTTGTAATCCTCTTCCGAAGTTAACATCATAGATTTGTACTTCGTTTCTTGATCTTGAAACATCCAATTCTATAGTTACTGTTCTTTCTTCACCGTTGTCTAATTCCAAAGTTATTTCTAAAAGATGCATATCATCTTCAAGTAAATCCTCATCATTGTCTATTTCAACTGAAATAGTTTCACTACCATGCCAGTTGTCATAGATTTGGAATTCGTCTGAAGTTACATCGTCTTTCAATGCATCTCCATCAACTGTTATCTCTGCGTCAGTTTCTATACTGAAGTCGCTAATACCTTCCCATTCAACCTTAATGTCTAATTTTTCACCAAGGTGAACTGGAGCGTATACTCCATCAATTAAGTCACTGCCTTCAAATTCTACATCTTCTATTGTAACCTTTGTAATTTCAAATTGCTCATCAGCTGCACTTACAGCATAAGCACTTGTAAACAATGTTATCAATAATAACATCAAAGTTGTTACAATCTTAATGTTCTTTTTCATCTTTAACCCTCCATAAGTTTAACAAATATGTTACACTGCAGTAGTTGTGAAACGTTTATAAACCTTTTGGAACAGCTAGAAACACAAAGAAACAAGGGTTTTAAGCCCCAAAACCCTCAAATTTGATTATCTCTTTTATCTCTTCTTCAGATATAGAACAACCTTTTAATTTCAGTGCCCAAAGTGCTCCTTCAAGCAGTAACTTCTTATATTTAGTATGTACAATTTTCTTAGCAGTAATATATCTATTAAGTAATCCTAATTCATAAGCAATTGTTATTATTTCGGTAGATCTTATGACATTAATATTTTTAGTAAGTTCCTGAAAAACATCTAATTTTCCTTTGTTTAATATAATTTTAGTATGTAACTTGTTTTCCATTAGTTTTTGTAATTTAATTGGATTTTCAATTAATAATCTTAAAGCTCTTTCATCAGTCAACAATGCATCAGATTTCAAATGTATAGCCAAAGCCAAAACATCAACTTCTGCTTTATGCAATATTTTCATTGGTTCTCCTTTTACTAAAAATATATCATTAGCTAGCTCTAATAATTCATTAGATAAGTTTCCCAACTCCTTCGGATCTTCAACTTTTATGATTCCTTCAAGTATGTAATCATTAACCATAACTGCTTCAAGCTTAAATCTCTTAGTAGTTAATGGATAACTGACGATTTCATCATAAACTGATTTAGAAATAATAAACTCCCCTTTATACTGTTTAACTAAATGTTTAAAAACCCAAAATAAATTATTAGTAACCATACTTATTATAGTCCCACTATCAATCGCTATGCTTTTCATTTAACTCCAAAAATCCCCCTTACAAAAAGTATTCTATCTTTAACTGTTTTTGAAATATTAAATTTATCATCATAAGACTTTGTTTGTCCAGAGTAAGGCATTAATTCCCATTTAGTTAATCCTAATAATTCAGCAGCCTTACCAACTGACACCCCATGTTTGTGTATGCTTGATGCTTTTTTAACCCTAGTAGATTCCATTAAATCATTTATATAATAACTAACATCTTTGTCGATTTTGGTCAGATTAGAAATAATTTTTTTTAAAGAAACACTATAATTTTTTAAATCTTCTCTTATTAAATAATGAATTGATCTTTTTAATTCTACAGTTAATGAAGATTTAAATTTATTCCAATTATTATATTCTTTGTACCCCTCTTTTTCTAAAACTTTATACAAAGCGTATATAACGACAGATATAGAAATAGAATATTCATCTTGATAAATAGAAGAATTATGTACTGTATGAAAACTTTCTTCTCTTAATTTAGGCAAATCATTGTGTTTAATAGCAGTAAAACTATTCTTCAACACACTTAGAATATCTTTTTTTACGATTGGTCGAATCATTTTTTTTCTTCTTTTTCGTCTTTTACAGATTTGAAAGTTGACGCCAAATCTATGATATATCTTCCACTTCCATATTTATAAACTAATGGATTTCCTTGGAATAACTCAACTAAATCTAACTCATATTTTCCTGGTTTTAAAATTCTAATCGTTTCTATATCTAAATATACAGGAGTTTCATCATCTTCAACTTCAATAATATCCTTAATATCATTCTCAATATTTAATCTATCTTCTTTTGTTAACCCTGCAGAAATTATTTTCACTTTATCCACTGCTTGTTTACTCATAAAAAAGAAAAATCTTCCACCACAAGGGCATCCTTTCAATACTTCTGTAGCTCCATCATCGTAAATTTTAGAACATCTAACACATTGGTGTGGCATTTTATTTAATGAACAAATCTATTTGATTTGGATTCTTTCTTATTTCCTTAACTATATTTGCTGGTCCTATAATAGTTAGTGCGTCACGATTTTTCATAAAAACATTGTATAAAACATTCTTAAAATTTCCTGCCATTGAATGTTTTTCTTCCTCTACTTCTTTATCTCTTTCTTTACTTTTTTTACCAGTTTGTCCAGGCAAAATTGTACAAAAAGAAATTCCCGGAAAACTTTTAGTTACTTGACCCATAGTTTCTTCAATTAACCTTGCTTCTTCTATTGGTTTAAGTTTTCCCTGCATTAAAACAATTTTATTATTCTTAACTATTTTAAATATTTTCTTCAATTTTTGATCAGTATTCAAATCAGAATATTCTCTATATGGTAAGTATTGGAAGGATAACATTTTCTATTTAACTAATCCAAATACCTCCTTATAAAAGTTTTCAATATTTTCTCCACCTTGTGCAGAGATTCCTATAACTTTATACTGTGGAAATGCAGCCTCAATTCTCTTTAAATTAGAATTAGGCAAATCTATTTTATTTCCAGCAATCAATACTGGTATATCTCTTGCAGCTTTAGTTGAATCCAAAACAACTACAACACAATCAACATTATCTAACCATTTAATAGCTTCAATGACTCCTTTAGTTGCTTCCCTAGCTCTTTGTTTAGCTTTTACAGGAGTTAATTTATGCTTTAAAAAATCTTCATAATCAATTTTAGTTGCAATTCCGGGCGTATCTACAATATTAAAAGATAATTTTTTACCACTATTTTCAATAGTTACTTTTTCTTTTACTTTAACCTCTCTAGTTTCATGAGGAATCTTAGAAACGGTTCCCATTTCCTCACCAATCCAATCCATACATATCTTATTGGCTAATGTAGTTTTCCCAGCATTTGGCGGGCCATAAAATCCTAATTTAATATTTTTTTTCTTAGCGAACAACTTCGAAACTTTGTCAAGCCAAGACTTCAGATTTTTAATCATTCATTTCCCTCTTTTTTAGTAAACTAAATTTTAAAAATTGTCCAAACTTATAAATATTTCTATACTTCTTTTCTCCATATTTTAATTATGACAATATCTGAATCACCTTGTTCATCAAACATTACATAGCTTGTAGTATAAACAGGTCTATCTGTTGGGCCTATAAAAACACTTGCGCCAGGATATGTAGTAAAACAACTATCAGTATAAACGGTAAAGCCTAAAGTAGGATACATTTGTGCTAAATAACTCGCAAGAACACCTACATTAGATAAACTACAAACACCAACCATCGCTCTTGCTCCCACATCACTTTCCAATTTACTTATCGCAGTTTCTTGTGCAACTCTTATATCCTCAGGCATACTAGGCTCATTAATTTGTTTTAAAGATAAAGAATAGATTATTACCCCTAATAGTAGAAGCAAAGATATAACCGCTTCAAATGTTTTCAAGTATCCTTTTTTATTAATCATTACCATACGTGTATACTCGTAGTTACATAACCCAAATCTCCTTCTGGTTTTATAATCCTATTAAATGTCCCAATAATATAAACATCTTGGTTTTCCAAGGGTTGAGCTACATTATATTCATATTTTAAATCCCCAATATCCTCATAACTTCCGCCATCATAAATAAACACCGAAATCCCTTTATTACTAGGATAATTCAATCTCTCTTTAAAAGTATTATATTCTAAATTTTTTAGTATATTAAACTTGGATTCTGAGAAAGCAAAATATTCTTTTTTAATGCCTAAGGTTATATGATAATTACCTGATTGAGGTGGATCTAAACTTGCTTGGGTAGGGTTAATAATCAACCCATCAGAATAGTAAAGAGTATATTTGTAAACACTACCAGAAGTATAACTACTAGTATCATCTTCAAAAGATAAGGTAGTTCCATCAATCTCTTTTTTTAAAATCTGTACACTATCACTTCTTAAAATATTCAATTTATTCACATCAGTTATACCTGCATCATTCGGTAGTTCTATACTAAACACTTGAGCAGGGTCAGTATTGAGAATCTCAACATAAACCGGATATTCAATAACTTTAACAAAAGTTTGGTCCTCAAATCCTTGTTGCGCAATTGTTTTTAAATATTCATTATCATAATTTTCAGTCAAAGCTGGGCCAAACCATATAAATAATAACAATAAAAATATTATAAATATTCCAAAACTGATTACCCAATCTATATGAACAAATCCTTTTTTCATTTTAAAAACCAACAGCTATTGTAAACGCAAGATATCCTATCAACATTAATATTAATGAATGTTTCAATCCATGTTTTATACTTCCTTCTGCAAACTTACCTATCATCAATCCAGAAAAAAATCCTTGGATTAATAATAAAAAAGTGAATATCATATCAAAATCAATCGATGAAGGAAATATTGTAGTGCTACCTGAACCAGCACTAGAAGTTCCAGTTGTCACACCAGCTAAAACAGTTCCGCTCATATTTGTTAATTGTGGCATTAAATAAACTTGCAATACAATCATTATTCCAACAAACATAATAAATATTAAATATCCTTGAATTATTTGTGAAAAAATATTAGATCTTCTTTCTTCTTTTATTTTTTTTATTTGTAGAACTGACGAGGTTACAGATTGTAAAACTTGATCGATATGACCTCCACTTTGTTCAGCTTCAACGATTATTGCCATCGATCTTTTTACTAATTTATTATTAGTATCCGCAGCAAACCTCATAAAAGCCTCTCTCAATGGTATTCCCCATTCTATTTGATAAACTAATTTTTTAACGTATGGAGTTAAAGCTCCATAGTTAACGCTTCCCAATTCAACTATAGACTTAGGAATAGGAATTCCAGATTTTACTCCATCAGAAACTCCCCTAACAAATTCTAAAAACTTTTCTTCTATTTCTTTATTTCTTTTATTTTCCTGCAATAAATCAAACCAAAACTGACAAACTCCAACAAAAAATGCAACTCCCAACATAGGCTTAAACCATCTAGACTTTTCTGGCAACAAAACAATGATTGCAAATATGAGCAAAAATATTCCTAAAGCAATTCCAATCATATGTCTTAATTTAAATTTCATTTACATTTCACCTTTAGATGTTTCTAACAATAATATGAACAAAACGTTAAGCAAAGGCAACAAAACAAAAGTACCCATTGTTGCTAAAGTTGATATTGGAATTCCAGATATCATTGGAGATATTTTCTCCAATATTGCAAAAGTGACTATGAATAATAATGGACCTGCAATTAAAAAACCAGTGTAAACTTCAGAATACGTAGCTATAGTTTCTAAATGCTTTTTTTGAGAAAATCCATATTTTGTTAAACTATCATTCGATTTATCATCTAAATATTGTCTCATATCTCCACCAGTTTCAATTGTAGATATCATTCCATTAAACAATTCTTTCAAATCCGGTGAAGGTGTTGTTCCGGCGACACTTTTTAATGCATTAGTTAAGTTATATCCAAAAACATTAACATAATTTAAAACTCTTTTTATTTC
>JAGWAE010000007.1 GCA_018302135.1 Candidatus Woesearchaeota archaeon | reverse complement strand
TTATCTCCCCCATCTTTTCCGATTAATAGTTAGGTTTATAAATTATAATTCTCAACCCTTTTCTAATATGGCCTGGTAGCTTAGCCTGGCTAGAGCATCCGACTGATACTCTGAAGATCGCCGGTTCAAATCCGGTCCGGGCCATTCATATTTTTAATTAATTTTTTTATTTGCAAATAAGATAACAATTAAATACCCTTCTAACGCTATTAATCTATGTTATCTACAAATGATTTTATCAATATTTTTTTACCCGTACTAAATCATTGGATAATTTGGACTAGTTTCTTTGTAATTAGTATTTTTATTTTACTTTTATATGCTTATCCTTATATCAAAAAACCAAGAAAAGAATTTCTCAGACATCACATCAGAATCCCAATTATAAATGTTATTTCATTATATATTTTTACAAAAATGCTTGAAGGAGTCATTTATCAAGAATCTATTCTCAAAGTTGACAAGTGGTTTAACGAAACTATGGTCACTTTGCAATCTCCTTGGTTAACCAAGCTTGCTTTCTTCATTACTAGCTTCGGAAGTGGTATTCCAATAATCGTAATTGTGACAATTACTATCGGAATATTATTCTTAAGAAAAAGGTGGCGTTTTGCTTTACTCTCGCTAGCAGCCATTTTAAGCACAACACTTTTACAAATAGTTATTAAAAATCTCGTTAATCGTGTCAGACCTTCTGATTCATTAGAAGTTATTACCCCTGGAATGTTTTCACCTAGTTTTCCTAGTGGGCATGCAATTACTGCAATAGTATACCTTTCTTTACTCGTTTATTCCTATAAAGATGATATCAAACATACAGCTACAAAACATATACTGATAACTGCAACCTCAATTTTCTTCATATCAGTCGGACTAACTAGAGTCTATCTTAATGCTCATTGGTTTAGTGATGTTATAGCAGGGATGGCTTTAGGTTTATTTTGGTTTATGTCAGTAGTACTTGTTGAAAGATCTATAACCGGTCTAATCCCTGCAATAAGAATTGAATCAAAGAAAGCAAAATTAATGGTCCCTGAAGTTCTCAAAAAATAAAATTTATTTTTATCTCTTAAACTTAAACCAAAATGAGCTTAATAGAGAATAAAATCCAAATGCAATAAGCCCAACTGCAACAATCCCAAGAAGCCAAGGCCCATATGGCTGATTTAATATGATTAAGAGTACATCGTCTATTCCTTTTACTCTATGGGAACTAGCGTGATAAGCCGCAAACAATAAAAATATACCTATAAGAGTAAATACTATTGCTCTTGCTATTGTGCCAAATCTACCCATTATTTTAATAACTTTTACTTGTTTAGGAGTTAACGTATAATGTTTAATTTTTTCTTCAAAATTATGACGCAATCCTTTGTATAATTGAGACAAACCATATCCTAGAAAAATTATTCCTATTATACCAACAATCCATTTTCCAAAAGGCATTAAAAAAATAGTACTAATTATATTTTTCATTTGTATACTCTGAGCACCACTTTGCGCTGCATTTGACATGCCAAAAATAAAATTATAAGTAGGAATTATTAGAATTCCATAAGCTACTGCACTAATAAAAAATCCTATTCTTTCTAAAATACCTTTAATATTTTTACCTTTATGTAACGGATTAAAAAAAGCTCGAGTTAAACCCAACAAAGAATAACCTATTAAACCTATTAATACAATTCCAAGTAAAATACGGCCCATTAATTGTTGTCCAATAGAAGCAATAGCGCCTTGTTGGTCAGGTAAAATTTTCGAGTTACCTAATGCAACATTGATTGCCAATAAACCTACTGTAGCATAAATCAATCCACGCGCACCATATCCTATACGTGCCAAATTCTTCGAAATAGAACTAAAAGCTAATATTCTTCCTTTTTTCTTTATTTCATTTATGACTTCTTTTTCCATGATTCAATTTTTCTTTCCTTAAATAATGCATTTGAAATAATAATTCTATCGAAGTATATGCAAGACCCGACCAAGCGATTCCAACAGCATAACCTGCTATAATATCGCTTAGATAATGATCTCCAACATAAAGTCGAGCGAAACCAATATAGATTACCATTAAAGACGTAAATAAAACGACTAAAACTTTTCCTAGACTTGATTTGATTTTAGGCAATAATAAATAAGTCAAAAACCCCATACTAACTATTATACTTAATGCGTGACCACTTGGAAAGCCAGGAATATCCGGGCTAGTTGGCCATGTTTGGTTATCAAATAAATGAAATGGTCTAGGGCGCATAAAAATTTTAGAAATAAAACGAAACATTAACCCACCAAATGCAAGTGGAATTGAAACCATAACTAATTCAAGCCAGAATTTTTTGCAAAGAAAATACAAACCTAAAATTATTGCAATTATTGCAACACCATATAACCCAATAGGGTAGCCGGCAAGCATAATATCTATTACTAATGGTGAACTTTTTAATGCAAGAGTGTGAAGACTTTCAGCTATAGGCAAATCATACTTAATTAATGGACCTTGATTAACTACATTATAAGCTATAATAGCAAAAACAAGACTACCAAAAATAAACATTAATAACCCAATTATTGGTTTCCTTCCTAACAACCCAGGACTACGCAAACCACTAGAAATAAGTCTTTCCCCCATTAACTTATTTAGCAACCGAAGTATATAAACATTCGTAACATAGTTAAATACGAACATCCATATAAAGTTATGAAAGCAATACTAATTATAAATCCTAAATCTGGCGAAACAAAGAAAAAAATGCCACCTATATTGAAATGGACTTTTAAAAGAATAAAAAATAGAGTAAAATTAATTCATAATTCAAAAATAACTCCTGAAGAAATTGTAGAAGAAGTAAGCAAAAAATGTAAGAAAGAAAAAATAAAATTAACTATTGAATTTACAAAATATCCAAAACATGCAATGGAATTAGCAAAAGATGCAAAGGATAAATATGATTTAATTATTGTAGCTGGTGGGGATGGAACAATAAATGAAGTTATTAATGGTATGATTGATTCGAAAGCAACACTAGTGGTTATTCCTTTTGGTAGTACAAACGTTTTAGCTTTAGAATTAGGTATACCTTTTGATGTAAAAAAATCATCAGAATTGATTACGCAAGGCAAAAAGATAGAGATAGATTTAGGCTATGCAAAAACAAAACAAGAAGGAAGATATTTTTCAATGATGTTAGGTGTTGGATTTGTTCCAAGTTTAATAAAAAAAATTAAACCAAAATTCAAAAAAAAGTGGGGAAGGTGGGCATATCCTTTTGCTTCAATTCATCAGATTTTTAAATATGAATGGTATAATATTCATGTTAAACATAAAATTCATTCAATAGGATATTTTATAGTAGTATCAAATTCTAAATGTTATGGTGGAGAATATCAAATAACAGATGAAGCTAGCCCAACAGATGGTTTCCTTGATTTAGTAGTAATAAATAGGAAAAATTGGTGGGAAATAACAAAAATAATATTTTCAATTTCAACTGGGAAAACAAACAATTTTTTTAAAGGTGAATATTTTAAAATAAAAGAAGCACATATTTACTCACGTAGAAAATTACTAGTTCAAGTTGATGGAGAATTAATAGGACAAGTACCAGTAAATGTAACTATTGTGCCAAAAGCATTGAATATAATGGTCAAAAAATAATCTTAACCAATTTTTGCACCAGACTCAATATCTTTTTCAACAGTTAAAAGAACCACATTCTCTTTATTTTCATCAGAGGCAGCTAATAACATACCTTCACTTTTTACTCCACGCAAAACGACAGGTTTTAAATTAGCAAAAACAATTATTTTTCTTCCAATTAATTCTTCTTTACTATAATATTTTCTTATTCCTGCAACAATTGTTCTTTCTTCTTCACCGATTAAAATTTTAAGAATGTATAATTTGTCGGCATTAGGATGATCTTCAACATCTAAAATTTCAGCAACTCTCAAATCCATATTTTCCCATTGTTCAAATTCAATTTCCATTTTACAGTTTTTTCTCCATTATTAATTTTTTAAACTTTTTCCCATAATTAACTTTTTCCTTTATTTTCACAACAGAATATTCTCTTTTATTATAAATTCCAATAATAGGATAATTTTTACTATTTACTTCAACTATTATCTTTTTACATTTTTTCTTCTTTGCAAAGTTCTCTCTATAAACTATCAATTTTTTTCCAATTCCTTGGTTATGATGTTTTTTTATAACAGATAAAAACTCAAATTCACAGATATTTCTTCTAATTTTCAAAGAAGCATACGCCTTTTTATCATAAATAAAAAATTCTCTACCTTTCCTAAAATCATTTTTTACAAAATTAATATAATTCTGTAATTTTAGTGATTTTCTAAATTCATAGCCACTATTTATTTCTATCTTAGCAATTAATGGAATATCCTTTTCTGTAGCTTTTCTAATCATTCTATTTTATTAAAAAGTATTCCCTCCTTCTCAACTTTATACTCTTTTTGTAAACCAAATTTAATATCTTTAATGGTTCCAATTTTGACATTAATTTGTTTATTAATCCTATCACTAGTTTCAGGTATAAAAGGACTAATCAATATACTAATAATTCTAATAGCTTCTAAAATATTATACAAAACTAATTCTCTATCTTCAGCATTCTTCCAAGGCTCTTTATCATTTACATATTTATTTGTAATACGTATAAACTTCCAAATTTCTTCTAAAGCATTATGCAATTCATATTTATCCATATATTTATTTATTTTAACTAAATCTAATTCTTTAAACAGACCATCATCTTTTTGTTTAGTTATTTTTCCAGAATAAAATTTTTCACATAGACTCAAAGTTCTACTAACTAAATTTCCCAAATCATTAGCAAGCTCATTATTATTTCTTTCTTTCAAAGATTTTTCTGAAAAATCTCCATCCTGATTAAATGGAATATCTTTCAGTAAAGTATATCTAACAATATCAACGGAATATTTATCAACTAATGAGATTGGATCAATGGAATTTCCTAAACTTTTACTTATTTTTTTTCCGTCTACAGTTACATAACCGTGAACCCAAATATGTTTAGGTAACTCAATTTTGGCAGAAAGCAACAAAGCAGGCCATATCACAGAATGGAACCAATTAATACCTTTTCCAACTATATGTGCATCAGCAGGCCAATATTTTTTAAATTTTAAGCCGTTAGGATAATCCAAGGCAGAGATATAGTTACTCAATGCATCAATCCAAACATAAATTTTATGTTCTTTATCTATTGGAACATCAATACCCCATTCAACTCCAGGTCTACTAACAGAAATATCTTTTAAACCATCATTTTTGATTCTATTAACAATCTCATTTCTCCAACCTTCCGGGATTATAAAATCTGAACTTGAAACTAATTTTAAAATCTGTTTTTCATATTTGCTTAATTTAAAAAAATAGTTTTCTTCTTCAATTAATTTTGGTGCTTTATTATGATCTGGACATTTTCCATCAACTAAATCTTTTTCAGTTAGAAAAGCTTCACAACCAACACAATATAATCCAGAATATTTTTTTTTGTAAATATCACCATTATCATATATTTTTTTAAATATTAATTGTGCAAATTCAAAATGTCTTTTTTCACTAGTTTTAATAAAATAATCATTAGAAATATTCAATTTTTTACAAAGATCAATAAACTTCTTAGAGTTTAGATCAACAAATTTCTTAGTAGTTATATTTGTTTCTTTAGCAGCCTGTACGTTTTTTTGTGCATTTTCATCAGTCCCAGTTAAAAAAAACACATCATAATTATTAATCCTCTTCCATCTAGCTAGAACATCAGCTAATATCTTCTCATAAGCATGGCCTATGTGGGGAGCAGCATTTACATAATCTATTGCAGTTGTTATATAATATTTTACCATAAAAATGATTAAAATTAATACTATAAAAAACTAACTAAAAAAAGAAAGAAAAAGGTTTATTCAACCTGTGTTGTCATAGAACCAGTTTTTGTATGTGGTAATCCAGAACTTGTAGTATACGTAAACAATACATCAGCTTTGAACTTACTACCTTGAGTACCTACACCCGTACCTGCCGTACAATCACTTGCTGTCCATGTTGCTAATTGACCATCAGGCATAGTATTTGTACTAGTACAACCCGTACTACAGCTTAAATCACATATTGTAACATTACTATCTGGTTGATTTATTAAAACGGTTACATTTGTAATGTCATCACCAATACCATTTCTCATAGTTAATGATACGGTTTCTGTAGAATCTATTGCTTGGAAATCTTCACAAGACACACCTGGCATTATGGTACAGCTCGAAGGTAAGAATCTACCTGGATTTAAAACACCGAAGTATGCTAATGCACCTATCGCAATCAAAACAACTAAAATTGCCCACCCATAGGTCATCAAGAACTCCATAGCCGCTTGTCCTTTTTTGTTCTTCATCTCTTTTTCACCTCACTAAATTATTATGATTTCTACATATTTACTAAAACTACTGATTTATAAAGTTTGTTATCATAGGAGAATAAAAACAATAACCTATATATACTATCAATCCAGATTTCATGTTATGAAAAAGGGGCAAGCAGCTTTCGAATACATGATATTAGTTGGAGCTTTATTAGTAGTATTAATCCCCTTATTTTACTACGTAAGTTATTATTCCTCTCAAAATGTTAAAGTAGAAAAATTGGAAGATGCAGTTCAAACCTTAGGAAGAACCACGGATTCTCTTTATTCTCTTGGCCCAGGAAATAAAGATTATGTTATTATCAGTTTGCCCGGTGCAATAAGCGAAACAAAAGTTAGTGGCACTGAAATATTAATTAAAATAGATATATTTGGTGACACTTCTGATTTTTATTACACTACTAAAGGCCCAGTAACTGGTTCAATTCCTACCGAACAAGGGAATTTTGAAATGGAAATTGAAGTTTTAGAAAATGGTACAGTTCAAATACAAAAATCGTAAATCTCAAGTAACTCCAGAAATAATGTTTGGGGTAGGAACTATAATGTTCTTGTTTCTATTAATTGCAGTTTTTACTTTAAATTATCAAATAAAACTTGGTGAACAAGAAGATTACATTGAAAAAAGAAGTGAATGTTTAAAAATGACTAACCTAATAAATTCTGTTTATGTTTCTGGTCCGGGAACAGAAGTACAAACACATACAGATTTTGTAATCACTGCGTTTAATGGAAGTATAATTAGTGTTGGTGGGGGAGTCGCAACTAGTGTTGGTGAAGAACCAATAATAGCTTTTCTAGCTTCAGAAGCAGGTCCAACCACAAGAGAATTTTATGAACAAGTTAACGCTCAATTGGACCCAGATCCAGATTGGTATAGAGTATGTTTCAGTGATTTGGGAGATCCAGGTTGTAGTAGCGGAGTATCTGGATGGATGTTAACATTGATTCCGAACACAATAGATGATCTAATGAACAATCTAGATAATTACAATACAATATATCTTGAAGATTCTCATATAAGCTATCAAACTGATTACATAGACAGATTATCTGAATGGGTTTCTGCAGGAAATGCATTAATCATCTCTGAACATGTTATGTGTAGAAAAGGTGGAGCAACATATGCAAGCGATTCTTATAGATGTAATGTAGATGGAACTTCTAATGATCAATGGAATATTTTTAATGTAAAGTTATATCAAAAAGATAATGCCTGGGGATGGAGTAATCATAGGACAAATGTAATAGTAAATGATACAGATGAATCTATAGATTTAAGTATCGGGGACACATTAAGTTTTGAAGAAAGATCTTATATTACTAATACTAATGCATCAGGATTTAAAACAATAGCTAAATATATTAATCATCACAATCTCTTAGATAGCATTAACAAGCCGGCAGTTATGTATTGGGATTATGGTCAAGGTAAAATATTTTATTCTGCAGATTTTAACGTAAATTTTATTGGTGTTTCGGAAAGAGAGTATTCCAATGTTTTAACAAATTTGATATCTAATGCTTATTATTTGATAGTTAGACCTGAAGAAGGTAATGAAGTAACCTGTCATTTCTCCGCATTTGCACCATATGGGCAAGTTACTGGAGATATAAAAATAAGAAATGAAGATAATTATATTATACTAGAAAATGTTAATCAAACGCAATAAAAAAGCACAAGTAGCAGTACTAGACTTATTCATAGCTGCAATGATATTTGGTATCTTAGTAACTGCGATAATGATTACCTGGAATGATTACAATGAAAAGATAGATAAACGAATTTCTCAAAACACAAATTTAATTAGGGCATACCACATTTCTGATTTATTAACAAGATATGCAGGCAAACCTTCTGCATGGGAAAAATTTGGTGAAGACACAGCAGAAGATCCATTAACAATAATTGGTTTAGCAAAAGAGGATCATGTTATAGATAATGATAAGCTTACAACATTTTTATCTTTAGATTATAATTATACAAAAGACAAATTAAGTATAAACTCATATGAATATTATTTTAAAATTTTAAATATTGATGGTTCTGATTTTAATCCTGTAATAGAAAAAGGAATAAAAATGAATAATACAAATTATGTAACTCTAAAAAGATATGTGATATACAATGAATCTGAAGCAATACTCGAATTTTGGCTTTCTAGCCAAGAATAAAAAAGCATTCATCTTCACGTTAGATGTTGCTGTAGCATTAACTGTAGTTTTTTCTCTGTTAATATTAGCTAATTATTTTGTTGTTCAAAAAACACAAGACCCTTATTCAACTTTACAGATATTAAGAATAGGAACTGATTTAATAGTGGTTATGCTACATCAAGGCTATTTTGATAATCCAAATTCATTACAAATATCACAATTTATAGATAATACTTTACCTGAAAGGTTCAATATGTATATAATAAGCAGTTCTGGCGGGGCATGTAATTTTGAGTCAGGTTCAATTCCTTCAGAAGATAAATCAATAACTAGTGGTAAATTTTATTTTTCCACCGGAACAAGCTTTTGTAGTGCGAGGTATAAGATATGGTTAGATTAAAAAAAGGAATCTTTTTTACATTTAGTGCATTTTTTTTAGTAATGTTAGTAGTAGTTTTATCTCTATTAGTCACAAAAACATTACATCAATCAAATTTAAGACTCTCAGAATCTGGATCTCTAGATAGGATTTATATGCTAAAAGTTTCCTTAGATAGAATAATTAGTGGAATTGATGATGGTATAACAATAAATCTTTTTTGGAATGATGAAACAAATTCCACCGATTTAACAATATCAGAATCGATTAACACAAATTTTGCAAATTATGGTTCTTCATTTTATTCAGATATGCAAACATTATCTAATTTTGTTGAAGCTGATCAACCAGAAATAAATTTTGATTTATCAAAAGTTTACGGTAATTCTGAAAAAATTCCCATAATTGTAGACCCTAACAATTTTAGATATACCCACATAAATGAAAATAATGACGTATTATTAAGAATTTATCCTGGTTCCTATTTATCTCAAGTGAAATTAGGTGTCACTCAATTAAATGATGTAGGCTCAGAAATAGACTGGGTAACTCAAAACCCCGGAGACGATTTCGTATTAAATTTAACTATTTCAGACAAGAATGGAGATACTACTAGTGAAACTTATTTATTAAACTCTACTTTAGTTAACACATTTAGATTGAATAATAAAATGGATTTAACTATTGGGGTTTTGTGTGCTCAGTGTGTAGAACTAGATAGAAGTAATACTAATATTACCACAACATTTATTGCTACTTTTCCATACTCTGGAGAAATGTTAACTGTGAATTATCCACAGGGATTGTATTTAATGAACTTTTCCAATTTAGAAATTTTAGTCAATTCTACCCCGAGAATTTTATAACTACTGAATAATTAAAGCAACCTTTAATAAATTCATTTTTTGAAATTTAATATCATGGGGAAAAAGAAGAGAATTAAACATAATACTGTTAAGAATAAAAAAAGAAAACATTCTAATAAATTAAAAAAGAAGCATAATTTTACAAAAAGATTGTTGCAAAAAAAGAAAGTTAAAATTCCAATAATCAAGTTTCCAACAAGAAATATTAGTATGAACAAACCTGCACAAGAAAAAGAAAATACAAAAAGTTTAACTGGTTATACCGAAATATTAAAAAATAAAGAGCCAACAAAGAAACCTTCTTTAAACAAACCAGAAAAAATTCAAAAAATAAAATTACCTAAAAAAAAGTCAGTTATAGGATTTAAAATATTTTTATTAATTCTTTTCATAATAATTGGTGCAGTTGCGTTATATTTATTTAACAGTATTTATATTTACATTTTATTTGGTGCTATAATATTATTTCAATTAATTAATATATTCAAGAAACCAAAAAAGAAAAAAGAAGAATTGGCGAAAATAATTGGTTTACCTGAGCAACCAAAGAAAATTTATCTTACTGAGTTCGATAAATTTTATAATTATATAATGGAAAAAAAGAAAATTTCAGTATCCAATACTGCATCATATTTTAAAATGAATAAAAAACAAGTGGAAGATTGGGCAAGAATATTAGAAAGTCGTAATTTAATATTAATTCATTATCCTCTAATTGGTGAACCAGAATTAAGGTCTATAGAATGAAAAAGAAAAAATTAAACAAAAAAAGAGAAATTGAACCAAAAGTTGTTGCAGAAATAAAAGAACCACAACCAGATTTGAAAAATCAACCTGTAATAGATAAATATTTTGTAAAAGCAGAAGATATGGATATTAGTATTATAATAACTGGTTCAGAATCTACAACAAAACGGTATTTAGTAAATAGGCCATTATTAGGTATAGCTACCAAGGCATTGTTAGAAGAAATAAAAATAGATTTGATTTCTAAAGTAAACATTTCTAGTGCAGAAATATTAGATGTAAATGAATCTCAAAATATAAAAAAGAAATTTAAAGAGAGCGCAAGTTTAATGTTAAAAGAAAGACTGATTAATCTAGATGATCAAACAAAAAGGGTTTTAATCGGAATTTTAATACAAGATATGTTAGGTCTTGGCGAAGTAGAATGTTTGCTAGCTGATGATGATATAGAAGAAATAGTAATTCTTTCTGCAGCAGAAAATATAAGAATATTTCATAGAAAATATGGTTGGTTAGAATCAAATGTCAAACCTTCTACAGAATCACATATTCAAAATTATTCTAATATAATCGCTAGAAGGGTAGGTAGACAGATTACAACATTAAGTCCTTTACTAGATGCGCATTTAATAACTGGAGACAGAGCAAATGCAGTATTATTCCCAATTTCTAGCAAAGGTAATACAATAACCATCAGAAAATTTGCAAGAGATCCTTATACTGTTACAGATTTAATAAAAAATGAAACATGTACTTCAGAGATTTTTGCATTAGTTTGGTTATGTGTTCAATATGAAATGTCAATTTTAATTTCTGGTGGAACTGGTTCAGGTAAAACTACTTTCTTAAATGTTTGCATGCCGTTTATTCCACCAAATCACAGAATTGTTTCTATTGAAGATACAAGAGAATTACAATTACCAGAATTTTTATTCTGGTGTCCACTAACCACGAGAGAGTCAAATCCAGAAGGGAAAGGAAAAGTTGATATGTTAGACTTATTAGTAAATTCTTTAAGAATGAGACCAGATAGAATAATTCTAGGAGAAATGAGAAAAAAAGATCAAGCCGAGGTTTTATTCGAAGCAATGCATACGGGCCATAGTGTTTATTCAACTGTTCATGCAGATTCCAGTGCAGAAACAATTCGTAGACTTGTTAATCCACCAATAGAAGTTCCACCTAACTTACTTAGTGCAGTAAATCTAAATGTAGTTATGTTTAGGGATAGAAGAAGAGGAATTAGAAGAACTTTACAAGTATCTGAGTTTGTAGATGCAGAAGGAGAAATTTTAAGTGTTAAACCAAACATTTTATACAGATGGAGACCAGATACAGATAAATTAGATTTATTAAATGCTCCTCAAAGATTGTTCGAAGATTTAAATAGATTCACTGGTTTATCCATGCCACAATTAAAAAAAGATTTAATGGAAAAGAAAAGAATACTAGAATGGATGGTTAAGAATAATATGCGAACTGTAGAAGAAGTAGGAAAGATAATGAGGGATTACTATTTAAACCCTGAAACATTACTAAAAAGAATAAAATGATAGTAATACCATTTTCCTTTTTACCTCCAGTATTGCTAAGGAAATTATCCAGGGCATTTTACTGGTTAGGAGACCCAGTAAGTAAACACATTAAAGGATTAGATAATTCTTTAGAACAATCTAACATAGAATTAAAACCAAAAGAATACATCAGTATGTGTATAACTGCAACGGCATTCTTTTTTATTATATTCTCCGCTTTAGCGTCTCTAATATTATTTAAATATCAAACTAGCCCAATAATTGGAATAATAATTGTGTTTATAATCTCCTTATTTATATTTTCTCAACAAGCAATATATCCAAATTTAAAAGCAAGTAAAAAAATAAAAAATATAGAAAGAAATTTAATTCCGGCACTTCAAAATATGTTAGTTCAATTAAATTCTGGTGTTCCATTATTCAATGTTCTTGCTATCATAAGTGACGGAGATTATGGTGGTGTTTCACAACAATTTAAATTAGCTGTTCGTAGAATAAACGCAGGCGAACAACAAGCAATGGTACTAGAAGATTTAGCAAAAAACAATCCATCAATCCATTTTAGAAGAACAATGTGGCAAATAATCAATGGTATGAAAACAGGTAGTAATATGTCAGATGTTATAAAATTAAGTATAGAAAATCTTTCAGAAGAACAATTAATCGAAATTCAAAAATATGGTTCGCAGTTAAATCCACTAGCTATGTTTTATATGATGATAGCAGTCATCATTCCATCATTAGGTACAACATTTATAATGGTTATATCTTCTTTTCTCAATTTAACTTCTGGAGCAACTAAGTTAATCTTTTGGGGATTATTGACTATAGTATTCTTTTTTCAATTAATGTTCATCGGAGTATTAAAAACTAGGAGGCCTAATCTTTTAGAATAAAATGGTGTACAGATTATTTGCAAGAATTTTTCCCTTGAAAGTAAGGAAGTCTTATGCAAAATTATTGTTATATTCAGGTTCTAAAGTAGATCCTGAAAACTATCTAGGTTTTGTTACTATGGCCTCTTTATTTATTGGTTTAGCTGGGGCATTTTTATTAAGTTTGATTTATACTGAAATCCCTTTCTTAATTCAATGGTTGCTTTTATTCTTACTAATAGAAATACTTGTTTATGTTCCCCTAATGTTGAAAGTAGATAGGATAGCAAGAGAAGTTGAAACTATACTATCAGATTCATTACAAATAATGTCTTCCAATTTAAAGTCTGGTTTGACTGTGGACCAAGCAATATTATCTAGTGTAAGACCAGAATTTGGCAGGTTTGGGAAAGAGTTAGATATGATTGGGAAAGAAGTAGCGTTAGGAAAACCATTAGAAAGGGCGTTATTAGATTCCACCAATAGAATAAAATCAGATACTTATAGAAAGACTATGGAACTATTATCTTCTGGTTTAAGAAGTGGAGGAGAATTAGCTAGATTGTTGGATCAAACTTCTGCAAATTTAAAACACCAAGTACTAGTTGATCAAAAAATAAGAAGTAATGTCATGATGTATGTTATATTTATATTTTCCGCAATATGCTTCGGAGCACCAATGTTATTTGGTTTATCTAGTTTCTTAGCAGAAGTTATAACTGATATATTTGGGACCATAGATATACCTGAAGCTGCATCATCAAGATTTGCGATACCTATCTTAAACTTCTCATCTTCTAGTATTAATACTAATTTCATAATGACTTACATAATAGTTTCAATAATAATTTCTAGCATCATGGGTGGTTTTATAATTGGTCTAATTTCGAAAGGAAAAGAAAAATATGGTTTCCGTTATATTCCAATTCTAATAACTATATCATTATTAATGTTCTTTTTAGTAAGATTGATAATAGGCAATATTATGGGAGACTTAATAAACTTCCAGCAATAAAGTTTATATATCATTAATAATTTTATTCACTATGCAAAAAAAGAAAAATAAGGATACAAAGAAAAAAAAAGAAATCAAACATATTGCTGAAAAAACAAAATCTATTTTTGACATTAAACCAAGATTAAAAAAATCTATTAGAATTTCTCCAAAAAGCAGAATATGTTCTGGAATACCAGGTTTAGATCCGTTAATTCAAGGAGGATACAAAGAGGGGTCTATTAATTTAATTGAAGGTGGACCAGGTTCAGGTAAAACAATATTTGTTACTCAATTTTTATTAGATGGATTACGAAAGGGGGAAAATGTAGTATACATAACTTTCGAAGTTATAAAAGAAAAATTCTATGAAAATATGCAAATGTTTGGATGGGACTTAGAAAAATATGAAAGGGAAGGATTGTTTACATTCTTGGTTTATTCACCAGAACAGATTAAACAAATTCTTCTAGAAGGAGGAGGAACGTTAGACACATTAGTTCATCAGAAAAAAATTAAAAGAATAGCAATAGATTCTATAACTTCTTTTGCCCTACTTTATGCTAATGAGTTAGCAAAGAAGGAAGCAGCATTAACATTATTTAATGTTATCAATTCCTGGGATTGTACAGCAATATTGACTGCTCAAGACGAAGGAGATAGCGATCGTAAAGAAATTGTTTCCACAGCTTTAGATTTTGAAGTTGATGGGATAATATTACTTTATCATATGAGAAAAGGAAATAAAAGAAGGAGAGGACTAGAAATATTAAAAATGCGTGGAACAAAAGTTCCTAATCATGTTTTCAACTTAATTTTAGACAAAAAAGGAATTCGTGTAAAGAATGAAACAATAAAAATTTAATCTTCTACTTTTGTTTGAATGTTTCCAATATAACTATGGCTTAAACCTTCTTTCTCGATATAATTCATTCTAATTTCTCTTTTAAATGCACTTCCAGATGATGGTTTTTCAGTACAATTTATTACAAAAACTTTAGTTTCACCATCTCTTAATTCTTCAATATTAGAACTATCATTACTACATGGCCCTTCTCCTATAACTGAAAAAGACACGTTCATAAAATCTTTTCCACCTCCATTAGTGATGTACAAAGTTACACTATCAGAATCCACTTTAAAATCATTACAACCAATACCTATAACAAAAAAACAAGTTTCAGGTAACTTTTGACTGGGATTCAAAACTCCAAAATAAGCTAAAGCTGCAACTGAAATCAAAACAACTAAAATTGCCCATCCATAAGTCATCAAAAATTCAACTGCTGCTTGCCCCTTTTTCATAGGATTAACTTATTTTCTCAATTTAAAAAACTAACTATTTCTATATTTAAAATATCGACAAATTTTTAAACTCACAAATTAAATTTAAAACATGAAAAAAGAAAAATCAGAAGCATTGATGAGAATCCCCGTAGGAATAGTTTCAGGAATTGTACTAGGGGTTTGGGCGCATTTGATTGCAGTTTTTGTTGTTATAAATATAATTTACACATTAGTGAAAGGTAAGCCAGACAAAGAAATAGCTGAGTTTTGTAATATATGGAAGGTTCAGCTAAGCAAATATGTTGAATATATGATTTTTGTTTCAAATACTAGAACATGGCCATTTGGTAAATTCAAAGATAAAAAATCTTAATTATATTTTGATTTATTCTTTCCTTTTTCTAATTCTTTTAAATGTTTTTTGCCTGCTTCTTTATATTTCAACTTACCTAACCCAAATTTTTCAATCATCTCTGCTGCATGTTCTCCACCAAGATGATGCGGTATTAACACATAGTCAACACCTTTCTTATACAAATCAACTGCATTTCTCGGTTGCTCAGTTGTTACAATAAATATTGATTTTGATTTATTTTCATCCAAAACTTCCCTTATAATTAAATTAGATTGATGCTCTGTTATAGTTGAAATAATCAATTTTGCATTATACAATTTAATCTCTTCTAAAAACTCTTTGTTATTTGCATCTCCGAAAATATTTTTTATCCCTTGTTTATCTAAATTTAATATAGTTTTAGGATTATAATCTACAATCACAAAAGATAACTTCATTTTCTTTAATCTTTCTAATATTTTATAACCAACCCTATGGTAACCAAAAACAACTACATCATAATTAGTTATTTTATTCTTTATTTTTTCTTCCTTTTCGAATGTTCCTAAAATTTTAGATAGCCTATTAAATATTGAAGTAGAGTGATAAATACTATAACTACTTAATGCAATTGTTATGATTGCTATCAAAACAATCAAAGATAATAACTCTTTTGTTAAATATCCTAAAGTATACCCCATCATTCCAAGTATTAATGAAAATTCACTAACTTGTGCCAAGCTTGCGCCAGCTAAAAAATTAGTCCTTCTTTTATAACCAAACAGTCTTAATACAGACATAACTATTATTGGTTTTCCAATTGTAATAAATGCAGAAAACGCTATCGCCTTTTTTACTAAATCTGCGCTTATCATTTCAGTTAGTTGACTTCCAAAAAATACAAAAAATAAAACCATGAAAAAATCTCTTAATGGTTTAATTTTACTGCCTATCTCTAGATTATATCTACTAGATGCCAAAGACATGCCAGCTATTAACGCTCCAATCTCCAAAGAGAATCCAAAACTATTAAATATCACAGAAATAATCAAAACCCAAGCAATACCAAACAAGAATAATGTTTCTTGACTCTTTGCCAAATAATTTAGTAATCTATTCAATAAAAAAGAAGTAAATAAAAATATAAGAATGATCAAAGATATTACTAATCCAAGTTCTTTAATAATTAAATAAAAATTGCTAGATTGATTCAACAAAGGAATTGCCATTAATGCTAAAGCTGCAACAAAATCCTCAACAATCAATATACCTAGAGCAATTCTTCCATGCAAACTATCTATCTCTTTTTTATCTGCTAAAGTTTTAACCACAACAACAGTAGAAGAAAATGCTAAAGCAATTCCAAGATAAAGAGCAGTTATATTAGAAAATCCCAATCCTATTGCAATCAAAAATGCTATACTAGAAGTTAGTATTATTTCTATTAACCCTGCAAACGTAGATACTTTTCCAACTTCTTTTAAAACTCTTAAATCTAAACTTAGACCAACAATAAATAATAAAAATACAACCCCAATATGTGCAAAAGTTTGTATCATACTAGAATAACTAGTTCCAACTAAATCAAAAAACAAAGGGCCAACTAAAACTCCAGAAAATAAGTAAGCTATTATCGGTGGCTGTTTTATGATTCTAGCAATAATAGTTAACAAAGCAGCAACTACTATAATGATACTAATAAACCACAGACCATCTTGAATCATCTTTTAATAACTTTTAGAGAAAGTCATTTATATATTTTTCCTGAAAAATTAACCGTTATCCAAAATTTGAATTATTTTATCTAACTTTGCATTAATATTATTAAATTGCTCACGAGTCATACCTTCTGAACGAGCTGGTCTATCTCTCGATCTAGAATTATCATTTTTTCTTGAGCCATACTCACCACTAGATTCTTCCTTTTTACCAAAACACTCACTACAATAAACCGGTTTATCATTTGTAGGTTTAAATGGAACTTGACATTCTTTACCACATTTATCACAGATGACATCATGCATTTCAAAAGATTTTTTCCCAGCTCTTCTGGTTGCTCTACCACTAAATCTACTGCTTCCACCTTCAGATCTTCCGCCGAAACGGTTACCACCATTTCTACTTCCAAATCCTCCACGTGGTTTTGATTTATAACTTCCCATATTTTTTTAGTTAAATAAGAGTTTATAAAGATATGCTTAATGTATATAAAATAAGAATTGTAGCCTTTCAAACGACCAAAAAATTTATATTATCATTATCAAAATATAAACTAATGAAAAAAATAGTTTTATTACTTTTATTAGTAGTATTAACATCTGGATGCATTAATTGGGAAAGAAGATATGTTGCAAATCCAGAAAATGTAACAGAAGAATCACATTTAGAATGTGTAGACTATGTTTGTACAGAAGTTTCTGGTGAAGGTGAAAACCAATGTTCAGCAACTTTAGATTGTGTGATACCAACAAATCAATCAAATTCAACAACCAACACAACAACTCCCAGACATAGAGGGGGTGGAGGTGGTGGAACCAGCACACAAGATAATTCTTTACCCGTGCCAACTCATTTAGAATGCGTCGCAAATTCTTGTGTTGAATTAGAAGGAGAAGGTTTAGATATGTGTACATCCGATTTGAATTGTACTTGTTACATTGATTCTGATTGTGATGATCTTAACAATTGTACTTCTAATACTTGTGTTCAGATTGAGGGAGCAAGTCCTTCTTGCGTCTTTACTGCTCTTCCAGACACAACTTCCTGTGAGGATGGGATATCTTGTACTGAAACTGATCAATGTACTGCAGGAGTTTGTGGAGGAATTATCAATAATAACTTATGCACAGATGGTTTGTTTTGTAATGGTGTAGAAACTTGTGACATATTATTAGGTTGTCAAGTTGGAACTCCGTTAGTTATTGATGATGATGTATCATGTACTATTGATGTGTGTAATGATGATTTAGATATAATAGAGCATACGCCATATGATAGTTTGTGTAGTAATGGTTTAACTTGTGATGGTGTAGAAACTTGTAATGCATTATTAGATTGTTGGGCCGGAACTCCAGTAGATTGTTCAAGTAACAATATACTTGGGGTGGCAACTTGTTTATATGTTCCAGATGGAATAGATGTAACTAGGGATTTTAGATCAGAATTTATATCTTCTTGTAATGAGATTATTGATTCTTGTAGTGTTGGAGTTTTAACAATAACTCATAATTGTAATGTTTTTTGTGGTGCAGAATGTGATGCAAATAATAATTGTGCTCCAACTAATTGTGGTGGTCCAGATCGTTGCATTGGAAATGATTATTATAATTATAGTGATGATATAGTTAATTCTTGTTTAACAAATTGTAATTGTGAATTGAATCCTTGTGTGGTCCCAGTAATAACTTTTAATGATCCTTCATGTACTACTTTTTCTTGTACAGATGGAATTCAGAATGGAGATGAAACTGGTGTAGACTGTGGAGGTTCTTGTGATCCTTGCGTTGTAACTCCAACTTGTACAGATGGAATTCAGAATGGAGATGAAACTGGTGTAGACTGTGGAGGTTCTTGTGATCCTTGTACATTAACTACAAAATTTGGAATGGGTGTACCATTACGTACTGATGCAGAAATGACTTTTTCCGCAGAAAAACTAGCAGATCTTAATGTAAATAAAACAAGGATTTGGGAAAATTGGGGATTAAGAGAGCCAGTTCAAGATCAAGAAAGTTGGGGAGGTTTAGATAGTAGGATTATTGATTTCGCAGAAGCAACCCATTCAACATTTGTGCTTACTTTAAAACCGGTTGGCTTAGATTCTTCAAATAATCCTTACTGGTATTGTGATCCGGCTACAGCAAATGAAAATTCATGTGTATTCCAAACTCAGTATGAACAAGATTTTCAAGATTATGTTTCAAATGTAACTAGAAGATATTCAAATAGAATAGATAAAATCCAGTTTAGTAATGAATGGGATAGCACACTTCAATTCGTAGGATCTGAACAGGATTATGTAAAATATGCTAACTGGGTATATGATATTACAAAAATTAATTCACCAGAAACAGAAGTTGTTTTGGGATCAGTAACAAAATGGCCATTAGTTGTGCTTGCAGGATGTCAACTACATACTATAACTGAAGTAGTCTTGGATAATGGTACATTAATCAATGAAAGCACTATGACTGGTTTATGTAATAATCCAGATGCTAATAACCGTCTTGATAGATTAGAATATGCTTTGACTAATGCAAGATATGATTCTGTAGATATACATCTTTATGATGATCCGGCTAACTGGGATGAATATATGGCAGCACTAAGAACTTTAACAGATAAACCTATTATTATTACTGAATTTGGTGGTCCTAATGAAGATGATTTAAGATTTGATGCTTATAACGAAACTTACCAAGCAGAAGAATTAAGAAAATATTTAGATAAAATATTAGAGTTAAATGTAACAGAAGCATATTATTTCACATTGATTCAATCGCCAACATCAACAGCAGTAAATCATCCACTAAGTAGCCTTATTAGTTATGTCAATGGAGACGCAATAGTAAAACCAAATTATAATGTATTCAAAGAATATATAACAACAATACCAGCTAGCCCAGCCCAAAAACAAAAAGATAAAACTTTAACACTAATAGTCTTCGGAATATTTGCTTTACTAGCCATTATTATTTATTTAATTTCTTTGTTATTAAATAAAAATCATAAGTAGTTTTAATCTTGACTCACAAAAGTTTTATTAAAAAAATAAATAAAATTATTCTAATTTTTCTCTAAAAACAGCCAGATAGTTCCCAGCGAGATCATCTATTGTTCCTACATTCAATCCCAGATATCTTGCTTTTAATCCTTCTGGTCCAGCCTTATCTTTAGAAGAATCCCATGCTCTACCTGCTTTATCATTATGGCGATAGAATCTTTCCACTGGTTTCCATTCATCTCTAGGTTCTCCTCCATCTGGAAACTGAACCCTCCTTCCATCAGCAAACTCAACTTGTAATAAACCACTCTCTCTCGAATCGTGATATATAAGTTTTCCTACCTGGCCACAACGTTTATGCACAGGATCAACACAAAGAACGGCAATATCAGATATATCTGTTTCCATAATCAAAACCTCCTAATTATTCTTGATTCGAGAAATGGGCCGTAATTTAAATATTTTTTGTCACTTAATATTAATGTAATACACAATTAATTATTATTTTTAAATAATGTAAATGCTCCCGCCGAGATTTGAACTCGGGTTGACGGCGCGAGAGGCCATCGTCCTGAACCGGGCTAGACTACAGGAGCTTAATTTCAATGCTAAATAAACCTTTATAAAACTAACTTCTAACTATTATAATCATGAAAAATTTTACATTTATGCTTGCACCAATGGAAGATATAACAGATTCAGCATTTAGAACTATTTGTCATAAATATGGTGCAGATACAACCTTCACGGAAATGGTTAGAATTGATCCATTATCAAGGAATAATGCTGCGACATGGTCAAGATTAGAATTTAAAGATTCCACTCCAGTAATAATACAACTTTTAGGTGCAAACGAACCAAGATTAAAAAAATTTCTAAAGTTATTCAAACCTCATCAAGGTTTTGAAGGTTTCAACTTTAATTTGGGTTGTCCAAGCCCACAAGTTATTAAATTAGGTCAAGGCTGTGCAATGATTAAAAGAATAAGTAAAACAAAGAAACTGGTTAACATAATTCACGATTATGGTTATAATTGTTCGATAAAAATGCGTTTAGGTATGAATAAATTTGAAAAAGAAAAGAAAATTTATTTAAATTTAATTGATGCAGTTGATGCAGATTTTTTCATAGTTCATGCACGTTATGGTGCCCAAACTTACAAAGAAGAGCCAGATTATTCAGTATATGAAGAATGTGTAAAAACAGGGAAGAAAATAATCGCAAATGGAAACATAAATACAAAAGAACAAGTTGAATACTTCAAAAAAATAAATGTAAACGGAATAATGATAGGCCGTAAAGCTGTTAATAATCCGGCAATTTTCAATGAATTAAAAGGATTAAAATCTCCAAATTTAGAAACAATAAAAAAAGAATATTTAGAGTTAGCAGAAAAATATAATGCTCCATTTAAATATAGAAAAAATGTTTTAAAACATCTTGGTGAAAAAGATGAGGAATATAGAGAAGAATAGCCCCGCTAGCTATTAAACTAAAAGTATTTTCTAGGCTTTTTTGCTTAAAACGGGTTACAATTTACCAAACTCATCAATAATTTGATTTTGAGTGTTCTTTTCTAAATCTATCAAACCTTTACGATAGTTCTGTTTTACTGCTAAACAGAGAGATGCGAATAATAGGGCTAAAGTTATTTGAATTTTTTCTGAACTAGCACTATCTTCGGCTCCATCAAAATTTATAGGAAATCCCCCATTTAATAGGTACCAACTTTTAACTTTTAGGTCATCATGGCAAGTGATTTTTTTATCAATCATTTTACGTAAATTAACTGCTGAAAATTCTCTATCTGAGGAAGAAACACTGACTAATATGGCATCATCTTTTAAGTATTTGTAAAGAGAGATATCAATTATTTCTTTTCCAGTACTACCGATAATCATATCAAATTCACCTAATATCGCTTTGAGACTTTCGTTTTTGTAGTCTGATAGGTTGGAGTCTAAATCGTATCTTTTGACTAAGAAGTTACTATTTAGTTCTTCATATATTGCATTTCCAACTGCTCCAGCCCCAATAATCAAAATACTTTTTGGTTTAAGTTTCAATCTTGATAAACTACTCTTTAGCCTTTCAATGCAAGTTTTAGCTATTATTGGTGATTCAACTTTTAGTTTAGCATAAGAACGAGCTACATTAATAACTGGAAAATCCAATTTTATATTTTTTAACTTCTCATAACCTGCAGAAGTTTGTTCTATTCCTATAATATTTCTAGTATCTTTTAAGATTCTGTTTGCATAAGATAAGAGACTTCCTCCGTCTTCAAGAATTATAACTCTATCATAATTTTTTAGATTAACTACTTTATTTATATAATCTAATAACTCTCGTGTATAACCTTCAAATTGTTCATCAAAAGACAAATTTTGGTCAAAAGACTCGCTTTTAGGAGAAACGTAAATTCCCATTTTCTGAAATCTCTTAATAACGTCTCTATTTGTTGAATAGCATTTTCCTATTAAAAAGATATTTTTAGGTTTCAATCCTTTTTCTATAAAATATTCAAACATTAGTCTCTGGCTTTCTAAAATGTGTTGAGAAGCAATTAATAAAACTTTGTCAAGTTTTACATCCTTATAATTAGAACTAACAAAGTCTAACAGAGGTAAACTCTTTTTTTTCATAAATTCTATAACTGATAGCATATTAAAAATCTATCTTAATTAGCAATTAGTTTATTCAAAATAATGGTTTAAACTATTTTGGTCGCTACCTAACCCTTGGTTAGGATAGCCCCACCAGGATTCGAACCTGGGCCTCAGCCTCCAGAGGGCCGTGTCTTGGACCGCTAGACTATGGGGCTTCAAAACTTATTAAAAATAAGACATTTATAACCCTTACTAAAAAACCATAATCTATAAAAATAGTGCCATTACTAATAATTTTCATGAATTTCATAAAAAAGATAGCAGAAAATAAAATAGATGATTATGTTCACAAACAATTTATCAAGTTTGGCAAGGGAACATTTGAATGTAAAGCTATTATAGATATTTCTGCTTCAAAAACAATTAAAATAAAAACTTCTTCTGAATTTACAAATGAATTAGTAGAATTACTAGCTAACACAATAAAAGATAAAACTCAAGTTAATGGAATAATTTTTGCAACAAAAAATTTGAGTGAAGAATCAACTATTAAATTTCAAGATATAAAAAATGCAATGGGTGTAAAAAAACACATTATTGATCAAGAATTGACAAAAGAACAAGTTTTAGAATTATGTCATAAATTTTCAATGTATTCTGTTAATTTATCTTTTAGCACAGAGTATGGTACATTAAAAGTAAAAGAAAAGGCCCCAAAATCTGGAAAATCTCCAACAAAAGAAGATCAAGAACCAAAAGCAGATTATTGTGTTTTTACAACTTCAGACAATAAAATAATTGAGAATTTTGCATTTGATTCTAAAAAACCATTTAAAAAATTCTTTGCAAAACATACTTTCCTAATAGAAGATATAATAGTTCCGGATCAATATAAAAATGATTTTGCTTTAGCAAGAATCCATGCAAAAAGAAAAGGGAAACTAATAAGAGAAACAACTGTTGATGGAATTAAAACAAAAACAGAATTTAATTTTTTAGCCTAAACTCGTCCATTGACATTTGTTTTCTATACAACCACAAACCATATTATATAATTCATTATTATAACAATCTCTATACTCACATGTTGTGGGTGTCGGGATATCTGATGGATCAGTTATACTTCTACAAATCTGTCCAGAACAACCATCAGTTACACAATCATTCTGAGTTTGACAACTTCCAGAAGTTGAGGTTCCACAAAAAGCTTCCTGTTTTAAAATACAATCTTTTTCTTCACAAGCATAACTAAAAAGATTATTACATCTACATTCATCGCACTGTTCATTCCAACTTAAAAAACCATTTTGCCCATAGCAAGTAAATTTTACAAAAAGAACAAACAAAATAATAAAAATAAATAACAATATTCTAAACTTATGTCTGTAATGCATAAACAAAAATTAATTCTTTATTATTTAAATCTTTTTACGCCGTAATAAATTAGCATTAGCAACAACTGTAATAGATGAAGAAGCCATAGCAATCTCTGCTACAACAGGATGTAATATCCCCATTACAGCTAAAGGTATAGCAAAAACATTATATGCAAAAGCCCAGAATAAGTTTTGTTTAATCTTACTAAATGTAGCTTTCGATAAATTAACTGCCTTAACAACTCCCATTAAAGAACCATTAGTTAATATAATATCTCCCGCTTCAATTGCAATATCCGTTCCAGTCCCAATAGCAATACCAACATTGGCATTTTTCAAAGCAGGTGCATCATTAATTCCATCTCCAACAAAGGCGACTTTTCCTTTTTTTTGTAATTCTTTAACTTTTTTAGATTTATCTTCCGGTAATACATTTGATATAACCATAGTTATACCAACTTGAGAAGCAATAGCTCTTGCAGTTCTTTCATTATCACCAGTTATCATAATCGTTTTGTATCCCTTTTTATTAAGTATTTTTATTGCTCTTACTGAATCTTCTTTTATTGCATCAGCAACTCCAATAATTCCTATTATTTTTTTATTTTCAGAAACAATCATAGTAGTATAACCTTTATTTTCAAAATCATCAATTTTGGCTTGTATACTTTTTAATGAAATTTCATTTTCTTTCATTAGCTTTTCATTTCCAATAAATATTTTTTTATTACTTATACTACCTCCAACACCTTTTCCAGAAACTATCTTGAAATTTTTTACTTCCAAATATTTTTTTAAGTTAGCTTTTTTGACAATTGATTTTGCAATTGGATGTTCACTTAAATTCTCTAAGCTAGCAGTTATCAACATTAATTTCTTTTCATCAATTAAAGAATAAATTTCTCTTACTTCTGGTTCGCCTTTAGTTATTGTTCCAGTTTTATCAAAAACAACAAACTTAATTTCTTTCATAGTTTGAATTGCTTCTCCTTTTCTAATTAAGATTCCATTCTTAGCTCCGATGCCAGAACTAACTGTTAAAGCAATCGGAGTAGCCAAACCTAAAGCACATGGACAAGCTATAACTAAAACCGATATTGCTGCACCAATCCCTTTAGTTAATTCATCAAAAAACAAATACCATCCAAAGAAAGTTAAAATAGATAAGATCAATATTACAGGAACGAATATACTAGTTATTTTATCTGCCAACTTCTGTATAGGAACTTTACTACTTTGTGCTTGCTCAACCAAATCAATAACATGCGCCAAAAAAGTATCCTGCCCTATTTTAGTTGCTTTTACATATAAAATTCCATATTGATTTATAGTTGCACCAATAACATTACTTCCTTTTTTCTTATCTACCGGTAAACTTTCTCCAGTAATCATCGACTCATTAACAGAACTTTCACCTTTTATGACAATCCCATCAGTAGGTATTTTTTCTCCCGGTTTAATAATCATAACGTCATCAATTTTAACTTCAGAAATAGGAATTTCAATTTCTTTATTTGAACGTAAAACTCTAGCATTTTTAGCCCCAAGTTCAATTAATTTTTTTATTTCTTTGCCTGCTTTTCCTCGAGCAACGCTTTCAATATATTTTCCAGTAATAAATATGGACATTATCATAGCAGATATTCCAGAATAATCTTGTATATCAAAAACAAATTGTAAAATTCCTGTTAAATAAGCAATAACTGTACCCAAAGCAATCAAAGAATCCATACTAAAATAAAATGTATAAAATCCTCTAAATCCTGCTTTAATAGTTTGAGAACCAAATATAAAAATTACAGGAAAAGCTAAGATTAATTGTAAAATAATCATAGTCTTCTCTTCGAATAACATCATTCCAGTTAATTTACTGAAATACATTAAGAATACAATAGGTATCGTAAAAGACCAAGACCAAACTAATCTTTTCTTCCAAGATCTAATTTCTAATTCCTCTAAACTAATCTCTTCTTTCATTCTTCTATTTTTATTAGTTTATATCCCGTCCTAGAAATAGCTTTTTTCAAATCATCATCCTTAACTGTTGAATCAACATCAACGATTGCTTTTCTTGTCATCAAACTAACGTTAACACTTTTTACTCCTTTAATTTTTTTTAAACTTCTTTCAATATTTGATGCACAACTTGCACAATGCATACCTTCTATAAACAATTTTTTCATTTTTAATCACTCCACTATTAACTTTCCAGTTCCCATACCCATACTACAAGCGAATCTATAAATCCCTTTTTGTGTAGGTGTAAACTCAATATAATCTTCTGGGGATTTAGAATATTTTCTAACCTCTAATTCATTTATAGTAAATGCTCTATAGCATCCCCCAACACTACTGTCTAAAATTATTCTAACAGGTTCTCCAACTTTTACTTTAATTTCATTAGGGTAATAATTATAATTTTTCATACTTAAAGTAATTTCTTGGAAATCTCCATCATTTTTTACAGTATTCCCACTAATATTCTCTTCAGCTTTATTATTAAATAATAAAATACCTAACACAACGATAAGTACTAATACCAAAATTAAAAATATTTTTTTCATATTAACCTCCAAATAAAAAGCTCCTAGGCCCATAAACCATAATTAATACAGTGAATAAAGTAAAAAGTACACTTAGTAATACTATTATCTTCTGTCCTTCGTTCTTATTTTTTTCCATTTGTCTAGTTTCATTATAAATCATATAATTCAATCCAAACAACATCATTGCGCAAATGATAAATGTTAAACTAGTAAATATCTTCAAATGATCATTTAACATCATCACACTAGTCATTGCACCCATTATTCCACCCATAAATCCAGCCATTATTCCTTCTAAATAACCCATTACTCCACAACATAATCCCATCCAAATACCAATAAATATACCAATAATAATACCAAATACAGCACCAGTAAACATACCATTAGTTGCACCAACAAAAAATCCAGATAAAAATCCAGAGATCATACCAAAAGTCATTCCTATCATCATCCCAGACATGCATGCAAAATTTTTATAGGTTTTAATCTGTCTTATACCTGGCATAATTAGAGCATAACTTAAAATTGCAAAGAATAAATAAAATCCATATTCATTCAAAAAATTATTTGGTAAAATAAAATATAATATAATTATAACGATTATTGAACTAATTATAGAATAAATCGCAGAATTTAATAAACTTCCTTCTAATTCTTCTCCGTTTAAAGATTGATAAAACTCTTTCAAAGTCATAAAATTGGGTCAAAAATTCTGCTTTTAAAGGTTATGCAAACTAAATTATTTTATATGGGCGTGGAAGAGCAATCTAGAGGTATCATCAGACCACACTTTACACCACTTTACCCTCACGCTTAACTAAAAAAATGATTTATAAAGTTTATGTTAAATAAATCATAAGTTATTTACTAAAACAATCAATCTTATAAATTAATTTACTTTTAAAATCACGCATGCAAAAAGATCCTTTCGAAATAAGAAGAGAAGAGAATCAAATAAGGATGACTTTACCTAATTCTGGTGAGATTCCTCATGTTGGAGGAATAGATATTTACGGAGAAGAAATTCAGCTGAATGGAGAAATTGGTGGAGATCATATAATATGGTTAGATTTTAATTCAAAAAAAAGATTTGATTTAGAAAGAAGAATAGATGATGCCAAACGAAGAGACCAAAAAGTTGCAGATAATTTAATGCAGTATTTACGTCGTGGTGGAATGTCCTTATCAGATGCATCTGGACACGGGATTGCCGCGGCAAAATTAACAAGTAGATATCATGATGCTTTTTTAACAAGTGTTTCAGACTTTTTATATTATGAAGGAAGAATAACTATCCCATTATTTGAAAATTTAAATATGAGGTTTTGTAGTTCAGTAGATTTAGAAAACACCATTACTGTGCTTTACGGAGAAATAATTAATGATGGAACATTTAGATATATCTCTGCAGGTCATCCTACTCCAGTAATCTTTTCTAGTGAATATAATAGAATAATGGATATACATCCAGAAAGATCAAAAACTTCTCAACCAATCGGGTGGGTACCTTCTGAAGATCATTTAGATAGAGATATACAATTTGGACCAGTGCCAGAAAAAAGAAAAATATTCGGTCTAAAAAAAAGATATCAAGTGAACGAATTAAAACTATTAAATAAAGGAGATTTAATCGTTCTTTACACAGATGGTTTATCTGAATTAAGATTAAAAGATACAGATCCAGATTCAGAAAGTCCAAATGTTTATTATTTTCCTTCAGGACTACAAGATAGACTTATTGCATCAAAACTTCTTTCAGCAAGAGAAACATTTTTTGCAATAAAAAAAGATATTTTTGATTTATGCACTCAAACTGATGATATAGCTTACATAATAATCAAAAGAGAATAATTTTTACTTTTTTAAAGGGCGCAGAGGGATTTGAACCCCCGCATGATCGCTCTGCAGGCGATTGCCTTACCGCTTGGCTATGCGCCCATGGCGGACTCGACGGGATTTGAACCCGCGACCCCTAGCTTAGAAGGCTAGTGCTCTATCCAAGCTGAGCTACGAGTCCACGTAAAATAACTAGCTTATATATTATTTATAAATATATCTAGAATTTAAAAAAAATGAATAAAAAAGAGAAATAAAATGTTTATTTCTTTACTGTTTTCTTTCTAGTCAAAGCTACGATGAAATAAATTATTATGACTAACAAAGCCAAATTACCCATAAACCAGAAAATTGTTTTTCCAGTTTCACTACTGAAGAATTTTGTAGTCCATCCAGTTGGTAAATAAACTGTATTATCTTCATCATCATCTGTAGTTTCTTCTTGTGGTTCTTCGTCAGTTTCTTCATCGACTACTTCATCTACAACTTCACTACATTCATTTACGTTTATAGACTTGTATACGCTTCCAACAACACTATCGTCTTCAGTGTATGCCAAAATTCTAATTGCATAACTTTTTTGATCCAATTTACTTGGTAATTTAACAAGGAAATCAACATTTTGTTGTCTATCATCGTATTTGTCTGAATCTAAGTCAAATTCTGTAGATTTTATTGAAATGTTAGTCCCATCAATTGTTAATTTTAAATAAACATTATCTAAATCATCTGTTCCTATATTAATTGCTTTTAAATTAACATTAAATGAACTATCACATGTTAAACTTTCTACAGATATTGAAGGCTCAGCTAAATATATCTCTTCATCTTCTTCTTTAGCAACGTCAACAATTCCTCTGAATATTTTTATTACTTCAAAATCATTGCTTGAGTCATCAGCATCTTCACCTTTAACTCTAACTTTAATATCATAACTCTCTTCATCTACATTATATGGAACATCAAAGTCAAAATCTTCCTCATTATTATCTGAACTATCTAAGTCAAATTTGGATGATTTTAAATCTATATCGTCTCCATCATCTATGTCAACAATCCAAGCAGTTATCTGTATATTTTCTAAATCATATCCTGCGTTGTTTTCAATATCAATTGAGAAAGTAGCACTATCTCCCGGATTAATTTCTTCATCTAAATCTCCATCATCAAGAACTATATTGACTATGTCTGCTTGTGTATCCACAGTTAACCTGAATATTGTTGTTTCGTTACCGCCCTCTTTAAGTGCTGTAATTAATATTTCTCCAGTTAGCTCACCCAAATACTGATCATCTTCAGGTGACACAGAAATTGTTATTGTTCTAGATGTACCGTTAAGTAAAACAAATCCTATATTATCTGCATTATCAGAAAAACTAACAGCAATCTGATTGTCTCCAGAATCCATAAAGGAATTTATATCAACAATGCTCAACTTTACATTACTAAAATCATATACATTGTTATTTGTTATTGTAAGAGTTGTACTTGCAGTCTTTCCTTGGTCAACTTCTATAATACTTGAAGTTTTATCCAAAGTTATTGCTGCATTTACAAAAGCACTTACAAAAAGCATGCAAATTAAAACTAATATTAGTTTTTTCATTTTTTAACCCCCGTATACGTGTTACACTTGGGAAGTTGTGAAACGTTTATAAATCTTACGAAATCTTTGGAAAACCTTAAGAAATAAGAAATAACCTGTTTATTCAATGAAATACACAAAAAAGCTTGTTTTAAGGCTAATTTTCATAGCTTTATTTATCTATTTTTACCAATTTTTAGACAATATTTTAACCCCAATAACAATATATTTCTCTAATTTAATAATAAATCTATTTTATAATTCAACAATAATCAATAATTCTATATATTTTCAGGATAAAGTTGTAGAATTTGTTCCTGCATTATCTGCAACTGTCATTCCTATAAAATTAAGATTAGCTCTTTGTGTAAGAGCACCTCCATCATCTTTGATAGTATGTCCTCCTTGAGGAACATTTTCTGTTATATCACTCCCTATAATAGTCCCAGATATACCATCTCCTGTAAAATCTATAGACTCAACATTGCCAATCAAAGTGACTCCTTCATCTCTAATCTCTACCGGACGTCCAGTTTCTTGAAGTATACTAAAACCCATTTTATATTATTATATGTTTAAGAGTCTTACCATAAGCTTCCTCAACATCAAATTTAGCTTTTAATAATTTTACTTTAGTGTTTTCAATAAACACTAATTGTCTTGATATCTCTCCTTCTCTATCTTCAAAAGATTTTATTTTCTCTTTACACTCCTTTTCAAACATTTCTTTCTTATTAAGAAGATCTATTTCTACATCATGATATGCTTCTATTGAATCAGTCTTTCTTGATAATAATTCAGATTCTTCTTTTTTCAATCCTTCAATATCTGACACTTTTCCATTAAACTCTTTTTCTTTATTATTATATTGATCAACAAGATTATTATATTCTTTAAATAAATTATCTCTTTTCTT
>JAGWAE010000023.1 GCA_018302135.1 Candidatus Woesearchaeota archaeon | reverse complement strand
TTAATTAAAGAAAATGAAGATTTATATAATAAACAATTTTCAAAATATTTAAAAAATAAGATAAAACCTGAAAATATAACACAGAATTTCAGTCAAGTTAAGACAAAGATATTGGGTGCAAAATGAAAACAAGAAAAGAAATAGCAGAACAAAAAGAAATTAGGGTTAAGAAAGAACAAGCTCAGAGAACTGAGGCCAAAGTTTCTGACTGGATACCTAAGACTGAAATAGGAAAGAAAGTAAAATCTGGAGAAATAAAAGATATTGATCAAATATTATCAAGAGGTTCAAAAATATTGGAGTCTGAAATAGTAGATAGTCTTTTACCAAATTTAGAATATGATTTGATTACAATAGGTCAGTCAAAAGGTAAGTTTGGTGGAGGAAAAAGAAGTATTTGGAAAGCAACTCAGAAAAAAACTAAAGAAGGAAATAAACCAAATTTTGCAACTTATGCAGTTGTGGGTAATAGAAATGGTTATGTTGGAATAGGTTATGGAAAAGCTAAGGAAACAGTTCCCGCTAGAGAAAAGGCATTGAGACAAGCAAAGTTGAATTTAATAAAGGTAAATTTTGGATGTGGTTCTTGGGATTGCCATTGTGGTGAGCAACATTCTATTCCATTAAAAGTTTCTGGTAAATGTGGGAGTGTAATAGTTGAGTTGATACCTGCACCAAAAGGAACTGCGTTATGTATTCACAAAGAATTAAGAAAGATTTTGGGCTTAGCAGGAATTAAGGATATTTATTCAAAAACATATGGACAAACAGCAACACAGATAAACTTAGTAAAAGCATGTGTTGAAGCATTAAAACAATTATCGAAGGTAAAAATAAAATGAGTATGATCGCAATAGTTAGGATAGCTGGACAACAAGGTTTGAACTACAAGTTGAAAACTACATTCAAACTATTAAATTTGTATAAGAAAAATAGTTGTGTAGTAGTTCCTAATACTAAAGTATTTACTGGAATGATTCGAATAGTTAAAGATAAAGTTACTTGGGGTGAAGTAGATAAAAAAACTTTAAGTTTATTGTTAGAAAAAAGAGGAAAAGTTGTTGGAAACAGACCATTAACAAAAGAATATATAAAAAATGAAATGAAATTAGATTTTGATAAATTCGTTGATGAATTGTATGATCATAAAATAAAGATTAAAGATGTTCCTGGATTAAAACCATTTTTTAGATTATTACCTCCATTAAAGGGATTTGAAAGAAAAGGAACAAAAAAACCATTTTCAATGGGCGGAGCATTAGGGTATAGAAAAGAAAAAATAAATGATCTTGTGCAGAGGATGTTGTAAAATGACGATCAACAAAAGAAAAAAGTGCGATAGGGCAAGAGGAAAAACAACACACGGTTGGGGTGCAAAGAAGAAACATAGAGGCGCAGGTAATCGTGGTGGAAGAGGTATGGCTGGAACTGGTAAAAGAGCCAAACATATGAAAACTCATATTCTAAAGAAAATTGGTATTAGTTATTATGGTAAACATGGTTTTAATAGACCACAATCAACTTTTGTTAAGTTAAAACAAATTAATTTGGAAGAAATTGATAGAAAAGCAAAAAAGCAAGGAACTGAATATATTTTTGATGCTAGCGGATATAAAGTATTAGCAAAAGGAAATATAACTAAAAAAATTAAAATAACTGCAGATGCATTCTCACAAGTGGCAAAAGAAAAAATAGAGGCTGCTGGCGGGGAAGCAATACTATGTTAAGAAATTTTTTGAATAATTTACCCGGGGTTGCGGGCCCAGTAAAAAAGAAACTATCTTTTAAAGAGAAACTTAAATGGACTTTAATAATTTTAGTTTCGTTTTTTGTATTATCATTGATACCTTTATTTGGATTGGGAGGAAATGCTTTAGCTCAATTTGAACAGCTATCAATTATTCTTGGTGCAAATTTTGGTTCGATAACTTCATTAGGTATAGGACCAATCGTTACAGCATCTATCGTTTTGCAACTATTAGTTGGTTCTGGATTATTGAAGATAGATTTAACAACAAAAGACGGAAAACAATTTTTCCAAGGATTAAATAAATTATTATCAATATTTTTCATTATATTTGAAGCAGCTATCTATGTTTTAATGGGAGGGTTAACTCCTGCAGCTGGCTTAGCACCAAATACATATTCTACTTTACAATTCTTATTAATATTCCAACTATTTTTAGGGGGGATGTTAGTATTATTTATGGCAGAAGTTATAGATAAGTGGGGATTTGGTTCTGGAATCTCTTTATTTATTGCTGCTGGTGTTGGTCAGGAAATATTTGTTAGAGCATTTTCTCCATTAACAACAACTGGGCAGCTAGCTTTTGGTTCTGGATTGCCTCCTGTTGGTGCAGTTTGGGTATTTTTCAAGTCATTATTAAATGCTGATTTAACTGGTGCAGCTATTCCATTCTTTGCAATATTATTTACAGTACTAGTATTTGTTGTATCTGTTTATGCACAAGCAATGAAAGTCGATATTCCATTATCTTTTGGTAGAATAAGAGGACATGGAATAAGATGGCCATTAAGATTTATGTACACATCTAATATTCCAGTTATTTTAGTTGCTGCATTGCTTGCTAATTTCCAGTTATGGTCAAGATTATTACAAAATAAAGTTGCTGAAACTGGATTTTGGGCATGGGTATCTCAAAATGTTTTAGGACAATTTTCCGGTAACGTTCCTGTTTCTGGATTAGTTAAGTGGACATATGCTCCTAATTTAGTTGACGCAATTATATCAAAATATTTGACAGCAGAATTATTATTACAAGCATTAACATACATATTGTTCATGGTTGTTGGTTCGATAGTATTCTCATTATTCTGGGTACAAACATCAGGTATGGATGCAAGATCTCAAGCTAGACAAATAATGGCTTCTGGTTTACAAATGCCCGGATTTAGAAAAGATGAAAGAATATTAGAAAAAGTATTAGCTAGATATATATTACCATTAACAATTATGGGTGGTGCTGCGGTAGGTATACTTGCTGCTAGTGCTGATTTATTTGGGGCATTATCAAGAGGAACGGGTATTTTATTAGCAGTTATGATAGTCTATAAATTATATGAAGAGATAGCACAACAACATATGATGGATATGAATCCAACTATGAGGAAAATGATGGGGGGATAATTTTAAAAACAAATAAAATTAATTAATCACAATGTTAGATTCATTTTTTAATCAGGTTTTTGGATGGAGTGTAAATCTTAATGCAGAATTTGGATTATTCTTTATTACTTTAGTATTAACGCTAATAGTTACTGTAATCTACAAATATGCTACTGATCAAAAAAAGCAAAAAATGTCTAAAGAAGAGATGAAAAATATAAGAGCTGAGATGAAGAATCATAAAGATGATCAGAAAAAACTAATGGAATTGCAAAAAAGAACCATGGAAATCTCTATGGAACAAATGAAAAACTCTTTTAAACCCATGCTTATTACTTTTATACCACTAATCATTGTGTTTGCTTGGTTAAAGACGACGTACGAACCGTTAACTTTAAATCTAGTAGGCATACACAGTTGGTTACTGATATATATCATATTTTCATTGATCTTAAGTCCAATCTTAAGAAAAGTGATGAAGGTGTATTAAAATGCCAGAAGGAAAACATAAATCAAGAACATTAAGAAGAGTATTTGTAAAAACGCCAGGGAAGAAAAATACTGTGCATTATAGAACTAGAAAGATGAATAAGAAAAAGTGTGCTGAATGCGGAAAAGATTTACACGGTATTCCTCATGTTACACATGTTGAGTTTAAGAACTTGGCTAAAACTAAAAAGAAACCACAAAGACCATATGGTGGTGTTTTATGCTCATCTTGTATGAGAAAAAAAATAATAGGACAGGTAATCTAAAATGTTCGAGATAGGAAGAATTGTAATAAAAACAGCAGGAAGAGACGCTGGAAATACTGCAGTAGTAGTTGATAATATAGATGGAAAATTTGTTTTAATAGATGGAAATGTAAGAAGAAGAAAATGTAATATTTCTCATTTGGAACCATTGAATGATGTTCTAAAAATAAAGAAAGCTGCAAGCACTTCTGATGTCCACAAAGCAATGAAAGAAGCTGGAATTAAAGTAGTTGAAATCAAAAAAGTAAAAAGAACTCCAGTTGTGAAATCAAAGAAAAATGCCAAATAAAGAAGAAGACAATCAGAAATACATTGCGCAACAAATCTTAGGTCAACAATTACAACAAATAGAACAGCAAATTGCTTCTGTTGATATGCAAATAATAGAATTAATTAGTCTTAAAGATAGTTTAATAGAATTAACTAAGGTTAAATCTAAGAAAATCTACACACCTTTAGGAGCTGGTGTATTTATTGAATCTGAATTAAAAAAAGTTGATGATGTTTTAGTTAATGTTGGTGCTGGTATTGTTGTTAAGAAAGATGCTAATTCTGCTGCTGAATTAATTTCTAGTCAAGTTGAAGAACTAAAAAAAATTAAAGATCAAATACAAAAAGAGTTTGATGAGCTGGTTAGTAGTTTGAGATAATACTGAATAAGCTTGCCAAACACCTACAAAATTTATTTAAACTTAGTCTGTTTCTTAGTTTTTAATGGATCCACTATCTTATTACTCTAGGTCTGAAATAAAGAAAGAAATAGTTTTCAATGCACAAGATAGAGAAGTTGCAGTTAGATATGGTGATGGTGGTTTTGGAAAACGTCCAGATATGATACAATTTGATAATGATGTTTTAGATTTGGTTAAAAAAGGTGCTAGTTCGTTTCATATTTCTGAAGAACATTGGAAGGATGCATTAAGATTAAAACCAGGAATGACAAAAAGAGAGTTAGATGATCTAAGAAGTGGTTGGGATTTGGTTCTAGATATTGATTGTGAAGACTTAGAGGATTCAAAAATAATTGCATTTTATCTAATAGAAGCGATGAAATTTCATGATGTAAATTATATTTCAGTAAAATATTCAGGTAACAAAGGATTTCATATTGCAGTACCTTTCAAATCATTTCCAAATGTAGTAAATGGAGTAGAAGTAAAAAAATTATTTCCGGAAGGCCCAAAAGTGATTAGTGAATATTTAGTTGATATGATTAAGAAGCCAATAATGGATAAATATGGCAAAGAATTTGAAAATAAATTAAAAGTTGATAGTGTTTTAATATCAAGTAGACATATGTTTAGAGCTGCTTATTCTTTACATGAAAAATCTGGATTAGTTAGTTTACCGATTTTAGCTGAAGAGTTAATGAGTTTTAATAAAGAAAGTGCTAAACCAGAAAATGCTAAAGCAGTTATTAAATTTTTAGATAGTTCTAATGCAAAAGAAGGAGAAGCTACATCATTAATAACACAAGCATTTGATTGGATGTCAAAACAAGTAAAGAGAGAAGAAAATAACGAAGTTAAAAAAACTAGTGAATTTGACGAAATAACTGAAAAAATACCTGAAGATTATTTTCCTGCATGTATTAAAAAAGGATTAGTAGGATTAGAAGATGGTAGAAAGAGATTTTTATTTATTTTACTTAATTTTTTAAGATGTGTTGGTTGGAGTAATGATGAGATTGAAAAAAGAGTTTTGGAATGGAATAAGAATTTGAGTGCTCCATTAAAAGAAGGATATGTTATTTCACAGCTAAAATGGCATAAATCTCAAAAAGGTAAGATGTTGCCCCCAAACTACGATAATAGGCCTTATTACGCTGATATTGGAATACTTAGTGATGAGGAAGCTAATAGTAATATAAAGAATCCTGTGACTTATACAGTGAGAAGATTAAGGATGATGCAAAGACAAAATAAGAAGAAAAAGAAGCAAACAAAACCTTTATAAATGTCTTAACAAACCAAAGCAAAATGGGAAGAATAAAGACTACACCGATTAAAAGAACGGCACTTAAGTTGTATAGAGATAATTCTAAAGCGTTTAAAAAAACTTTTGAAGAGAATAAACCAATAGTAGAAAAGTGCTTGGATACTGATTCAAAGAAGTTTGTTAATATTATATCAGGTTATGTTACTAGATTAGCTAAAAAACAACCATTATAATCTTATGAAAATAAGACGGAGGTAACTAAAATGACTGAGAAGGAACACAAACCTAGAAGCAAGGATGACTATGTAGTATTCGTTGGTGGAAAACCCTTTATGAATTACGTTACTGGCGTGGTAATGCAATTTACTACACAAAACGCAAAAGAAGTTGTTATTAAAGCAAGAGGAAAATTTATTTCTAGAGCAGTAGATATAGCTGAAGTTTCTACAAAAAGATTCTTGGAAGGTTCAGTAGAAATTGGAAATATAAAAGTAGATAGTGAAGCTTTCAAAAACCAAGAAGGTAAAGACGTAAGAGTAAGTATAATAGAAATTACGTTGGGAAAGAAATAAATCTTTTCTTTTTTATTTTTTTATTGATATTTGGCTATTAATGTTTCTACTGTTTCTCTCCAGGCCGGATCCATCATGAATATTTTTATTTTTTGCCCAGGTTTTGTTTTGAATGAATGACCTTCCCAACCAAAACTGCCTGCAACTATATGTTCAATTATGCTAACTAATTCTTCTACACTGTTGATTAAAGGATACATAAATTCACTTGGTTTAGTTACTGTACTATTAGCCAAGTGATATATTAGCCCGGAAGTTGCTGTGAAATATGGAAATGGCTGATTAAGTTTTGGTTTTCCTTCAATAAGTTCAAAACCTCTCTCTCGAATATATTTTAACTCAAAGTCATTTAATTCCATCTTGAATGCTAATAAAGATCGATTTAAGAATTTAACTAATGAGACCTATAGGCCTAAAAATTTTAGTAATCCATGAACTACAAACACTGGCCAGATTACTGCTTTTAATACTCCTAAAACGCCCAT
>JAGWAE010000006.1 GCA_018302135.1 Candidatus Woesearchaeota archaeon | reverse complement strand
CCTTGTCCAGTTGACTTCATAGAAAGTAACATCACCCTCATCATCAACAACTCCAAGCAATAATCTCTTTTTAGTTGAATGTGCTACTCTATTTTTAGCTGAAAAGTCATACCAAGTAAATACATGTCTCTCATGCACAGGATATAATATCCATTTGGCATGATCTTCACCAGGTTTTATACCTCTATCATAAATTCTAAAATCTGCACCAAACTTTAAAGCAGTTTTAACAATATAACCTCTTTTACGCATTTCTTTATAAGCACAGTATTTAACCCAAAAATTAGGTTCTAACTTCTTAGCTCTTTTAATGATATTATCAAAACTAACTATTTTGCCTTTATCATCCAAAACATCCATTTTTTCTTCTTCAACTAAATATAAAGCCTCAAACAAAGAATAATAGTACTTCTTAGACTTAAACTCACCAAATCTACTTTTCTCATAAAGCTCTTTAGCATAATCGCTTTCTCCTGCCATTATTATATCATTCGAAAATATAGAGCTTATTTTTTCCATAATAAATTAAAACAAAAAATATTTAAAAACCTTTTGTTTAAGATATATCATGAAAATTACGTTTTTAGGAACTTCCGCGATGCTTCCTACTAAAGAAAGGAATACTAGCTCAATCTTGCTTAATTATAAGAATGAAAATATTTTAGTAGATTGTGGAGAAGGAACTCAAAGACAATTGAGAAAATTAGATATTAGTCCAACAAAAATAACCAGAATTTTAATAACTCACTGGCACGGAGACCATGTTTTAGGTTTACCTGGTTTATTACAATCAGTAGCAAAATCAGATCCAAATAAAGAAATAAAGATATATGGTCCAATTGGAACTAAAAAATTCGTAAGTAATATATTGCATAGTTTTAACTACGAAGATAAAATCAAGCTAGAAGTTAATGAAATAAAATCTGGATTATTTTTAAATGAAAAAGAATTTGAAATTTATTCACAAGAAGTTAAACACACTGCAAAATGTCTAGCATATTCATTTAAAGAAAAAGACAGAAGAAAAGTTAATGTCAATTATACTAAAAAATTTGGATTGACTAATCATCCTTTGTTAGGACAACTACAGAAAGGAAAAACAATAACTTACGAAGGTAAAAAAATAACTCCTGAAAAAGGAACAACATTAATTTTAGGTAAAAAAATAACTTTTGTTTTAGATACAACTGCAGATAAAAACTTAGAAAAATTCGCAAATAACTCAGATTTACTAATTTCAGAAGCCACATTTACTAAAGATTTAAAACAAAAAGCATTAGAATTTTACCACATGACTTCAGAGCAGGCAGCATATCTAGCTAAAAAATCAAAATCAAGAAAATTAGTATTAACTCATTTTAGCCAAAGAAACAAAACGACTAAAGAAATAGAACATGAAGCAAAAAAAGTTTTTAAAAATACTAAGTGTGCTGAAGATTTTCTTGAGGTTGAAGTTTAAAATAAGAAATAAATATAAAAACATCTGATATACTATTGAAAATTCTCATAAATACTTCTTTCATTAAATAAAAACCTAACAAAATAATATACAACCCAGAATATGAATATAAATAGTCACTAATTATCAATCTGAAATACTCAAAAAACGTAACTGCACTAATCATAATTAATAAAGAAATTCCAAAAACAATGCTTATTTCTTTTGTTTTTGATTTGAATAACCCCAAGCATTCATTCAAAGCTTCAACAGGTTTAATTTGTTTCCGGATCATAACCGGGAATCTAAATAACAATATTAAATTTACAAATAAGAGAATTAAAACTACTCCGGTTAAAATTAAAAACATAGTATTCCCAAAATATTTAGAAAGTATGTATAAAGGCAAACCAATAATCAAAGAAAGAATTATCATTAAAACAAAAACAGATATTCTCATTTCAACAATTTTAAAATAATAAGAAACTCCTTCTCTAAATCCTTTTCTTAAACTAACTCTTTCATTTTTTAAAGCATCATTTATCATACAATATTTCATAGCTAACAAAGAAGAACCTGCCAAAAAATTTACAATAAAAAAACCAATAAATGTCAAACTAATTTTTATTATTTGAGATTGAGATAACAAAACTGAAGATAGTTTCTTAGTTAATACTGATATCCCTCCAGAAACGAACAGATCAGAAGGATCTCTAACTAACAAACTAAGTAATCCATTAATATACAAAAACGCCAAGGATAATAAGATAGTAACAAACAAAGAATACAGTGAAGGAATCAATATCTTCCAATTCTTTTTAATAATTACAACACTCTGATATAATCTATTTAAGTAACTCATAAGAATTAGGAATGCACTATGTATTCATAAAAGTTATCAAAAGCACTTTCTACCTTCATCATTTGTTTTGTGCTTAACTTTTCAAAATATTTTCTTATTGGTCTCATTGAATTGCCATGCGCAGAAATAGCAACATTTACATTTCTTCCTTTGACAGTTTTGAACATTTCTTTCAAAAATTTATTAACTCTCTTCTCAACATCTTTTATAGATTCCCCTTTTAATGGTTTTTTATAATAACCCCTATGAAAACTATCATACTTTTTAGGAGAAGTTTTAGAGATATATTTGTAATGTGTTAATCCTTGTAATTTACCATAATTTCTTTCTATGATTTTATTATCAGTTATAATAATTTTACATTCAGGATGAAATTTTAGAACTTCTTTTAATGTATCCTTAGACCTAACTAATCCACTTTGATAAGCAATATGTATTTTTTTATCTTTTAATCTCAAAGCTATAATTTTAGCATCATCTCTTCCTCTTTTAGTTAAAGGACTATCTCTCCAACCAGAAAAAACACCATTTGTATTATCTTTAGTCATTCCATGTCTAAAAAGATAGATATGTGAAACCATAATCTAAATTTAGTTTATCAAATTAAAAATGTTTCTATTTAGGTTTGTTCATCTCATCAAGAATATTACATAACTTATAAAAATATTTTTTTATTTCTTTTTCATTATTTGCAACAGGATTTTCAATTTTAAGTCTTTTTTTGTAAAGGTACTCAAAACAAGAGTTCATAATTTTTATTAATAATTCTCTTGGAAGATTTGAATTTAAATAATCATATAAATAAAGGTACGTAAAAACATTTTCAAATTTTATTTCCTTTTGGAAATCTTTAGAAAATAGGTTTTCAACTTCCCCATAAATGCAATTATAACTCCTTTTCAATATCAATGCAATACTTTCTTTATCATCTATAGCCCATTCCCAATCCTTCTTTATTTGTGGAAATGAAATATATACCATTGTATGGAACATAATTTTTCTTTCAGGAGTATATTCAGCAATTAAATATTCATCAACTGAATGAGCAAATCTGATCAATTTAAATTTAAAATTATTATAAAGATACCTGTCAAGTTTTTCAAAAATAGTATGAATTTCTTTAAAAAAATCTGCAGATGGAGAATATGGTTTTTTTGTTATTATTGTATCAATATCATGATTTATATTTAAAGAACCAATTGTACCCCAAGTCATAATGTGTTTAGTTTTTTTTAGCTCTTTTCTTAAGAAACTTTCAATTATATCATAAGTTAGCTTCTCTTTTTCCATAAAATAAATTATTATTGCTTATTTATTAAGTTGTCTAATCATAGATAACAGAAACTAAAAAACTTTAAGAATAGAAGTTGTTTTATTGGAACCATGTCCGAAAATATTGTTATAACTTATGAAACTTTATATGATATTTTAAGAAGAGAAAAAGCCAGGCCAGAGCTTCAAGACCTCCCAAATAACTTCTTAGAAGACTTAATAAGCTACATTAAAAAAAAGAAAGAAATATTAGAATCACAAGAAAGTAAAAAGAGTATATTTACTAGTATAGAGGTCCAAAAGACAAGAAAACAAATAGAAAATATAGAAAAAATAATAAAAGAGTTATATGAAAGAAGAGAATCTAAGATAATACAACTAGCCATAATATCTTCAAGAACAAATATAGGTACAGAAGAAAAAAGGGTTATGCTTCCAGAAGAACAAGAATTATATGAAGAAATAGCCGGAAAACTTAATTTTTTCAGAGAAAACATACTTTATGAGCTAACTCTTGGCAATCTTCCTAAAGTCGAATTAAAACATTATAAACCAAAAGACTTAAAAATAACCGAAAAACCAAACAAATCAACCAAAAGCTTAAAGTTGCTTTGCGATATTCCTAGGTTTATAGGAACAGACTTAGAAACGTACGGTCCGTTCAAAGATCAAGAAACAATAGAAATATCTCCTGACATTGCTGAGCTTTTAGTCAAACAAAAACGAGCAGAAGAAACATGAAAATACCAAAATCAAAAATAACTTACTGTAGAAAGTGTAAAAAACACACCGAACACAAAATAACTGAACATAAAACTACTGGTAAAAGAGGTAGTTTAAAACATGGTTCTATCGCTAGAGCTCACAAAAGAGGTTTAGGAATAGGTTATGGTAACTTAGGTAAATGGGGTTCTAAGCCAGCAATGAGTAAATTTAAAAGAACTGGTGTAAAATCTACAAAAAGAATTAGTTTAAAACTAACATGCAAGGATTGCAAAAAATCAACAATTTCAGTCATTGGAAGATTAAAGAAAGTGGAGTTTGAATAAATGGGACCAAAAAGCAAGTTCATAAAAGTTAGATGCTCTAAATGCAAAAACGAACAAATAATTTTTGACAAAGCTTCAACAGAAGTTAAATGTCTAGTTTGTAATGAAGTTTTAGCAACATCAACTGGTGGAAAAGCAAAACTAAAGACAAGCATTCTAGAAATACTAGCCTAAAAATGTTTTATAAAAAATCAGGTTTACCTGAAGAAGGGGAAATAGCGATTTGTACAGTTTCTAAGATTCTTTATCATAGCGTTTTCGCAAGATTAGATGAATATAAAAGTTTAGAAGGAATGATTCATATTTCTGAAATTTCACCAGGTAGAATTAGAAATATTAGAGATTTTGTAAAAGAAGGAAAAACAATAGTTTGTAAAGTTCTAAGAATAAATAAAGAAAAAAATCAAATCGATCTTTCAATTAGAAGAGTTAACACAATGCAACAAGTTAACAAATTAAATGATTATAAACAAGAACAAAAAGCAGAAAAGTTACTAGAAATGATAGGAAAACAAATAAACAAAGACCTAAAAAAGATGTATGATGAAATCGGTTATAAAATAATAGAAATCTATGGTGCATTGTATGATGGATTCCAAAGATTTGTTTTAGATGAAGAATTAATTCAAGAGTTAAAACTAGATAAAAAAACAGAAGAGTTAATGCTACAAATTATAAAAGAAAAGATAAAGCCTGCAGAAGTTGAAGTTCATGGAGTATTAACATTAAAAAGTGAAGAACCTACCGGAGCAGAAATAATAAAAAAGATATTAATCGAAGCAGAAGAAGGCGAAATAAAAATAACTTATATTAGCGCACCAAAATACAGAATTGTTGTAAAAGCTTCTGATTACAAAACGGCTGAAGGAATTCTAAAAAATACACAAGAAGAAATAATAACAAAAATAAAAGCTAAAAAAGGTTTTGGCGAATTTACTAAAGAATGAAAGTTCAAATATTGAAATGTGAATTTTGTAATCTCTTTACATTAGAAAAAGACTGCCCAAAATGCGGCAAAAAAACTGTAAATCCAAAACCTGCAAAATATTCAGAAAATGATAAGTTTAGCAAGTATAGAAATATTGCTAGAAATCAAATATAAAAATTATTTAATTGTTTTCCATAACAGTTCAAACACCATTTTTTCCGTGTTAGTTATATCTTTATTTTCTAATATTAACCCAACAATATTATCTCCTAAAGAAATCATTGCTAATTTATTTCCATAAATATATTTTAGTGTTGGAAAAGAAAAACCTATAGGAAAATATTTTGTTTGTCTTAATTCTACGTTTTCTTTATCTTTAATTTGTTCTTTAGTTAATTTAGTTTTTTCTGTAATAACTCTTGTTCGAATATTATTTTTTATTCTCTCTTTTATGTACCTTGGAAAATACCATTGCATAACTTCATAATGTTTCTCTGTATTTCCATAAACTAAAACTTCTTTTGGTTTTGTTTTAATTATGTCCTCATGTATAGTTTTTATTCCTTCTTTTCCCTCATAGAACTCTACTTTTGGTTTTTCCGTAGTTCTTGCTCTTAATGATTTTAACTCAGGTAAAATTGTTTTAACTTGATCTTCTCTTTCTTGCAAGATATAAACCAATTTTTCAGGTTCAATAGTTTCAAAATATTTTACTCCAGATTTAATAAAATATCTAACTAATCCTTTTTCCATTAAAGATTTTAAGATGTCGTAGGAGTATGTTCTAAAAGTATTAGATTTTTTAGCTATCTCGTTAACTGTAGCTTGTCCTAAAGTCATGCTAGCTAAAAACACTTTTATTTCTCTTTCAGTCAATCCAAAATTCCTTAAAACTTGTTCTTTATCCATGTAAAATAAGAATAATACATCTATTTAAGGTTTACTATTGTCGTTAAATATAATACTACAACAATTTAAATATTATTCTAGTTTTACATTACAGTGATAAAAATGGGAAATAAAACAAATAGATTGGATGAATTAATGGCGGATTTAGATGAAACTGTCACAAAATTGACAATAGATCTACCTAAATTAGAGAATATATCAGACTCCTCATTTACATGGGAAAACATATTTGGATATCTCAGACAAAATTATGATTTACAACTAAAATATTTGGTTGCAACATCTGAGTTAGATCACGAAGATCCAATAAAAAATGAAGAATTGATGTTTAGACGAATAAAAATGTTTGAAGGGATAGTTCAAACGATTCGAGAGTATGCAACTACCGAAAGATATGCACAACTAACAGAGGAAAGATAAAATATGCTTAATGAATTAATAAATAGGTATCTTATTGAAAAGGATTCAACTACAAAAAAACAGAGACATTGTATTTTGATTGCTGCACAAAGAGAATATCTTGATACAACAAGAAGTGTAATACCTAAAAATCAATCAAAACACCATGAATTAATATTAAACAGAGCAGAAGTTTGTTTAAATTTATCTATAGAAACAATGTTATTAGGAAGATATTATCACATATTAAGAGAATTACACGGAAGTGATTTTAAAACTGAAGAGCAAGTATAGAAATATAGCAAGATCAGAACTCGCTTAAACTTTTTTGTATAGCCCTATTTAAAATTAATTTATTAAAATCATCTTTCCCGTCTCTACCATTACGCAAATAATAAGAAGGATGATAAATAAATCCGATATTCTCTTTCCAAGTTAAGTTAATAAGACTCAAATCCATATACTCTAAAGCACTTTTACCCAAACAAATTATCCATTTGGGATTAATAGACTTAATCAAATTATCGACATAAGGTTTAAAGTAATTTATTTCATCGCTAGTAGGTTTTCTAATTTTTCCACTCGCATCTAAAGGAATAATTGGAACTGTATTTATAATAACAAAATCTTTAATATTAGAACTATTAATCCAACCATCTAATAATTTCCCACTTCTCCCAATAAAAGGTTTTCCAACTTTATTTTCTTCTTGTCCAGGAGCTTCACCAATAAATAAATATTCAGGATTATTTAAATTGCCACGAAAAAAAACCAAATTTCCTTTAGTAGAAATAACATTCTGATATAACTTATGTTTCTTCGCAGCATCTTCCAACTCAGTAAATTCAATCATAAAAATAAAAAAGATAAAGAATTTAAAAACTTATGCTTCTAAAATCTTTAATTGCTTGGATACAGATTCCATATATTTAAAATCTAAATTTATGTTTATCTGTCTTATATAATTAGAACCTGCATTATTCACTTTCATATTACAAATCAAAGTTTTCTTACCTGTCTCTAATTTAATATAACCACTATTACTTTGAGTTCCTTCGTAAGTTGTACAAGTTATATCTTCTGGTGTTACAGTAAACTTTATTTTATCTTGGCTTTCAGATTTAGTTACAGGTATATCTAAATTGGTACATGTTTGATCATCTTTATACACTTCACCAATTCCTCTATTTTCTATAACAACTCTAAAAGTTACACTATCTTTTCCAGACAATTGTTCAGTAAAGCTAGTTACTTGCATAGGTGAACTAGAAACTTTAGTCGTAGATATCTTTTCACCATCTATAACGCAAGTTGATTCGCCACCAGCTTCTATTATTTCTCTAGAACTTGCACACGCAGTTATAGTAGATATCGTTTTATATGGATAACAAACTTTTGCTTTTAATACAGGCTCTAATGAATTACTATAAACTCCAGTATACTTCAAAGTTCCCATATCAACTACTGCTTCTCCACCTTCTTCAACAACATCTTTTTTCAAACCAATAATATTTTGATTAACTACTTTGTAACTCTCATCTAAACTATATTCTTGCATTAACAATCCGTATAATTTAACTTCAGCTTGACCAGTTAAAACATCATTCTCTCCGCTATTCTTTAAAACAACTTTAACAGGAATACTATCTTCAACTACAAATTCAGAAATTGGTGTACCTTCTTGGAATGAAATACTTACTCCATTAGTTCCACCAACAAACGGACCATCTTCAACAACATCTTTATTACAACCAGCTACAATAAACAAAGCCAATATTAAAATTACCACCAATATTTTTTTCATGACAATTAACCTCCATCTCTTTTCTTTTCTATTGTGATTGGACCACTTGATAACTTTGATCTATATTTATAATATAGTTCAATAACTATTGAATCTCTATAAAAATCTTGCGATAATGAAAATTCTGAATCACAAATTATTTTTTCAGTGTTTTCATCAAATTTTATTAAACCATTCTCACTAGGTGAACAAACAAAGTCTTGTGCATCAGAAGAACTAATTTTTATATCCATTAAATTTTTAGTTTCATCCTCATTCCAAATAACTTCTCCTTCCGCTTTAGTCAAATACAATGTCAACTTTAATCTATTCTGTGTACCCTCAGGATAAATATTTTTTTCAACTCTAGTCACAATAATTGGCGCCGGATCTGCATCAATATCATTTCCAGTAAATTCTTCCTGAGACTCACACTCAAAGTCAGTTTCAATATCCGAACTTTTCTTAAAACATGCACTCTTTATCACCGCAATACTATTTGCAGTATATGTTAATTCAGCATGTATTGTGACATCACTAACTCCTTGTTGTCCAACAGTATAGGCATATTTTCCTCCATTCTCAGGAAAGTATAATAGCCCAACTCTTGAAGGGACTATTTTACCATCTAATTTATCTGCAGGTGGTAAAGTAACTGTCTGGCATGGTTTCCCAATTATCCCTCCTGCAGATTCTGGTGCAGTATCATATATACATAATTTGACATCAGACACTTCTCTAGTCAACTTATTATTCAACACAAAGTCAACACTAAAAGTTTGTTCATCCGGAATACTTCCTAAGGGTGGCCTATCAACTTGAAACTCCATATCTACTCCACCAATATTAGTTCCTTTTCCAGCAGGTCCACATCCAGAAATAACTAAAACTACACTAATTAATAAAACAAATATCAAACTCTTCATAATTAATTTATATTCAGAGTATTTTAAAAAACTTTCTAATTATGTAACAAACTCAACTTCTTCTTCCTCTCTCAAAATCCTGCTTTTCCTTATATCTACATTTATTTTTCGCTCAATTTCATAAACATAATCAACAGTTGCTATTATTGGGGATAATAAAACAAAATCGACCTTTTCATCGCTTTGCACGCTTTCTTCCGGAAATTCTGGTATTGTAAATAAACATTGTAGTTGAATGTTAGATTTCAAATCATTCATACAACTTCTAACACTTAACCCGGTCCCATTAAGTTCTTCTTTCGTACACCCAATATTAACTCTTTCACTAAACGCATAAGGAGTTAATCTATAAAGATCATACAATTTTATCCCTCTTTCTTCATCAAATTCTTCACCATATAATTCAAAGTCACAAGTCTTATTGTCATTACTCAAAACTATTTCAGGAGTAACTTTTAAAGTCAAATTTTTAACATATTTTATATTTCCATTATTGGAGTTTCGAGTTAACGAAACTTGTAAAAAGTTCGGATCTGTGCCTTCAAAGAATGGTTGTGAATTAACAGAACCCAATCCTAGATTTACTGGACCTGGTGTAGCTCTTGACTCAACTACATTAGTCATAACATTCAAATTCTTATCAGAAACATCATAATAATCAAAAGGATCTTCTTGTTTTTCAAATACTAAGTTTTCATAAACATCTTTACGCATAACATAAATATTATAATAAGCTTGATTAACAAAATCAAAATTTACACTAAATGTCATAGCTTTCGTATTCAAAGCAGTGTTACCTAATCCAATTTTCCCACCTTCAAAACTACAACGAGGGCTTACTCTAGTGTTTTTATAATAAGAACGCGATGCAGGTAATACTAAAGATTCACCATAATAATCTTCCAAAGAACAATTAAAATTTAGCATTGAAACTTCATCAGATAAGCTTACAGCATCCACTGTTGCAAAAGCCTGAATACTATCATCTTCAAAGAAAACAGTCTGCGTTGGTTCAAAACTTACAATTTCTACGCCCAAATCTTGATATTCTTCACTATCATCTATTTCAGAACTGTAAGTTTCCATCTTCATAGGATTAATCTTATCCCACCACAGAGAAAGCCCACTAACAGGATTCTGATTGTCTAGAGCAATATTAGTATCTTTTGCTAAACTTTGTGCTTGACCACTTTTAAAAGCAAAAACAATTAAAAACCCTAACCCAATTACGATACCAATAAGAAGAACATATAATATCCCTCTTAATATCTTACCTCCTGTTGAACTACTGTTTCTATAATAATTTATCACCTTTTTTCTCCAAGCAATGATTATTCATACCAAATTTTTAATTCATTAATCTTAAATAAGTTATCAGGAATTATTTCTAAAAAGTTATTTGTTTTTTTAACATATGTTGTTATATCTCTTTCATAAAAATTATCACTTGTGTCTAATTGAATTTCATGATCGTTCAACATAATTTTAGCTTTTTTGTTATCTCCAGCCATTTTAAAAGATAAATAATATCTTTCGGCACTTTCAAATTCTCCATCACCAATATCAAATGAATATGAAGGATAAGTATCTTGATTTAGATTATTAATAATTCGAACCGGACTAAAAATAAAATTACCATTATCAATAACAAAATCTATTTTATTTTCACCAACCACTAACTCACTAGGTTGAATAGCTACGTTTCTATCCACACTTTCACACATAATAAACTCACTATTTATTTGTTGATCATTCAAAAATATTTTCAATATTGTTTGTCTTTCCGCTTCACTGCAAACAATAGAATATTGTAAACTAGAACTTTGTAAATAATTTAATTCTTTATTACTAACTGAAAAAACTCTAGACTGAGTAAATTGAACGATTTCAAACTCTTTTTTCAATTCCAAAGATTTTAACTCGTATTCATTCTTTCCCCAGAAAGCAAGTCCAGAACTGCTTGTATATATTTTCAATTTATTAACCGGTTCCAAATAAGTAATTGGTAACTGTATCTGTTTGTATTCTACTCCTTCAATTTCTTCAGCAAAAATATTATGTCCATTCAATTCGATAAAAAGTTTACCTTTAGAACTTACAGATTTAAAAGCTAAATTAATACTTCTTAAATTATCTAAGTCGTCTATTTCAAAACTAATATCTTGATCTACGGTCCCAAATAAACTCCTAGAAACAACAAGAGAATCAGCCAAAACTTCATTTTCAGGATTGATTTTCATGTACATACTAACTGGCTCTAACTCATGAGTAAAACTATTCTTTACTTCTATATCTCCAGGCTTATCGTAAAGAACAGTTCCTAATTTTTGAGGTTCATTACAATAATCCTGGCAATTCTCATTTTTTAACAACATACACCTATCACAAGCAGGCATTAATAATAAATAAACAACAATAAAAACAGCTATAAAAATAGCCAAAGAAGCAATTGACCCTTTTTTGTTTTTTAACATATCTTAAATTTACCCGAAAATAATTTAAAAGGTTTTCTATTAATCTAGGTACTTAGCTAGTTTGGGAAATTCCTTAGCTAGTTGCTTATTTACCCTTTCTTCCGATTTCAACTCTTCTTTTACATTATCTTTTTTTACTTTTTGTTTGAGAAGTATATGATAAAACTCATGCATGAAAATAGCTTTAACAAAATTCTTGTCATCTGATAACTGATTCAAAATATCTGCACTTGCATAAATCACACTCTTACCTAAAAGATGATCCGTTAAAGCACCCGCAAAAGGGACAATAGATTGCTTAATAGAATCTTGGATTAATTTAGATTTTCTAGCAATTTGATTGAATTCTTCTTGTTTAACTAATTTTAATTCACAAGTTATTTTATTTTTTTTAGAAAAATCAGAATAAGCAGTGTTGTATATTTTCAAAACATCCTTTTCATCAAACATATTTTAACCTAACTAAAAAAGGTTTATAAATATAGTTATCAAAAAAAGATTATGTTTGATTGGATAATATTGGCAATAGTTTTAGTCTGGTTAACATTCGCAGCTATCTGCGATATAAAAACAAAGGAAGTCCCAGACTGGTTAAGTTACAGTTTAATATTACTAGGATTGTCTATTTATTCTTTAAAATCAATACAAGAAAATTCATTTTCACCAATATTGAAAAGTTTAACAGTTTTAGGAATATTTTTCGCAATTTCAGAATTAATGTATCTTTCAAAACAATGGGGTGGCGGAGATTCAAAAATATTAATGGGCTTAGGTGCAATTCTCCCAGAATATCCTGCACAATTAATTAACGTATTTAATCCAAACTTAAGTTTACCCTTTCCAATAATATTATTTATGAACATATTAATTGCTGGTGGAGTTTATGGTATTTTAGTTAGCCTTACTTTAATTTTAAAAAATATTAAAAAATTTACAAAACATTTTAGAGAATTAACAAAAGAAAAGAATATCAAAAGTATAAGATTAATTATCTTAATATTATCTTTCTTATTTATAATTTTAGCTTTAATAATAAAAAATTATTCATTGCAACTTGCATTTTTTGCGTTGGCAATAGTTCCATTAACTTTCTTATATCTTTACTTATCTGTTAAGTCTATAGAGAATATTTCAATGTATAAATTGATTGACACAAAAAAATTAGTAGATGGAGACTGGATAGCAGAAGATATTATAATAAATAATAAATTAGTTTATTCAAAAAAATCTTTAGGTGTTACAAAAAAACAAATAGAAGTAATACAAAAACACAAGAAAAAAGTTTTAGTAAAAGATGGAATCGCTTTTATTCCTGCATTTTTGATAGGGACAATAATTAGTATTTTATTAGGAAACTTTATTTTTTAACCAATAGCTCTTCTTACATCAGTTATTTCAGCAGAATTAACTTCTTTTAAATTAGCAACCTTTTCAGCTATTGGATCAGGACTTCCTAAACTTTCTTCCATAACAAAAAATATAATTAATGCTTTTAATCCAAAAGCAACAGGCTCAATATTTATTTTGGTTTCAGATTTTTCACCAAGAAATCTAAATATTATTTCTTTAGCCTTTGCTTCTAACTTATTCAAATCAACATCGGGAGAAGAAGGCATTATTTTTAATGTTGCTACAGCTCTTGCCATTTTTAGTTTGGCCCTTCGAAACCGCATTCAGAACATTTATATTTTATAGCATTGTTTCTGCAATTATTACATCTAATTATTTTAGACTTATCACAAGCAGGACAATCAAAAACTACAGATCCGGCCATATTTGTCAAGTCCACTTTGCAAGATACACAGTGTAAATTGTTATTTTCAGTTTTCATGATATTTCATGGGTAATTGAGCTATTTATAAAGTTTTTGAAAAGAAAAAAAGGAATTATTCCTCATCTCTTACACCACTTTCAGTAATATAGAATATAGCTTCCGCTTCAGGTAAATTCGGACTATCTACAAGTTTAGCCACTCTTGAACCTTTTTTGCCCCTCCTTAAGTAAAGTCTAAACGTTGAATTATGCCCTACTATATTACCTCCAATAGCCTCATTTGGATCACCAAAGAAAGTATCTGGTCTAGCCATTACTTGATTAGTTACATAAATTGCAACATTATAATTAGCAGACAGTTTCATTAAATCATGCATATGTTTATTCAATTTCTGTTGTCTTTCAGCCAAAGAGCCTCTTCCAGCAAATTCCGCCCTAAAATGAGATGTCAGAGAATCAACAATAATAAGCTTAATTGGTAAGTTTTCTTTAGTTATTAATTCTTCAATTTTTTCAACTAAAATCATTTGATGATCTGAATTAAAAGCTCTAGCAATTCTAATATTTTTTAATGCTTCCTCAGCATCAATTCCAACGGCTTCTGCAATCTGTTTTATTCTCTCAGGTCTAAATGTTCCTTCAGTATCAATAAAAACGGCCATACCATCAGCACCACCTTTATCTTTAGGCAATTGTACACGAACTGCTAAAGAATTAGCTATCTGAGTTTTTGAACTACCATAAGCACCAAAACATTCAGTAATGCATCCACTTTCAAAACCACCACCTATCAAAGTATCAAATGCTTCACTTCCACTAGTTATTTTGAAAACATTTTTTCTCTTTTCTAATAAGTCAATTCCAGTTTCAAAGCCCATATCTAACTTAGATCTTGCAGTTTGAATCATTTTTCTTGCAACACCTTCACCAACACCAACTGCATTAGTTAGCTCACTAATACTAGCAACTGCTATAGCTAATATATTATCATAACCTGCTTCTTGTAATTTCTCAACTGTTGCCGGTCCTACACCTGGTAAATCTTTTAACGTAAATTCTTCCTTATTCATTTTCTTCCACCTCATTATTATCTAACAACAAATTTTCTTGAGCTTTTTCTAAAACTAAAATTGCTCGAGGTAGATCACCTCTCCTAAAATTAATCACAGAATCTCTCCAAACTTTGTCATCTTTCCAAGCCTTTCTCAAGCTCACAGTCTTAAATTCAACTACATTCCCATTAAGTTCTCTTTCATTTGCCCAAATTGCACATTCTATAGAACCAGATTTATATTTTTGTATAGGTTTATTCATTCCATATCGCCTCCCCTTTTCGGTTTTTATTTCATGGAGTTAAAACTAGTTAGTTTAATGTCATTTATAAATAATTTCCTGGTGGTTGGCAAGCTGGCAAGCGTTTAAATAAATTAATTTCTATTTAAAAGAATCCACTTAAATTATTAATAATTTATTCCGAAACATTTAAAACCAGTAATTTAAACTCAAATCAATCACATGGAGGCATAAAATGGCAACTAAAAAACAAGTAAAGAAAGAAGAATGCGGAGAAAATTGCGATTGTGGTCACGATCATCCAAAACAACAAATATCTGTACAGCAAATAGTTGAACACAACCATATATTATTAAACGCAATGATTGGAGTTCTTTTAGACAAAAAGTTAATATCTGAACAAGATATAAAAGCTAAATTAAAACAAATGGGAATTCCTCAACCGGAATAAACCCTTTTTTACATTACTTTTGCTTTTAATATAACAACTTCTTCAATAGGTTTATCACTAGAATCCGTTTCAACTTTAGCAATTTTATCAACTATATCCATACCTTCTACTACTTTACCAAAAACCGGATGTTTACTATCTAAGAAATTATTATTTACTAAGTTAACAAAAAACTGACTCGAACCCGTATTAGGACCAGCATTAGCCATAGCTATAGTTCCACGATTGTTTCTATTGTTCTTACCAAACTCATCTTTTATTTTTGGAATACTAGGATCACCATAACCTGTACCAGTAGGATCTCCACCTTGAATCATAAATCCAGATATAACTCTATGGAATATTACACCATCATAAACTCCATCATTTGCTAATTTTACAAAATTACCAGTTGTTATTGGCATATCATCATACATTTCAATTTTTATATTTCCCATATTAGTCTCTAACAAAACTACTTTTTTAGCATTTCCAACCATAGTAAAAACCCCCAATATTACAATTAAAACAACTACTAACAAAATAACTATTTTCTTTTTCATAAATTTACTAAAAAATAGTTGTATTTAAGTTTTACGATAGATTAATAAATAAATTAAAAAATTCAATATTAAGATGGTATATTATGTTATAATTCGTGGCCCATTAGGGATAGGAAAGTCAACAATAGCGAAAAGCCTATCAGAAAAAATCAAAGCAAAACATATATCCATAGACCGAATTATTGATACTTTCAAAAAAGAATGGGTGTGGGAAGACGGATATATTTCACAAAAAACATTTATCCATGGAAATGAACTAATTGTTCCGGAAGCAAAAACATTTTTAGAAACAGGAAAAGTTGTTGTTTTTGATGGAAATTTTTATCATAAATCTCAAGTTGATGATTTAATTAAAAGATTGAAATTTTCACATTATGTTTTCACATTAACAGCCCCATTAGAAGTTTGTATAGCTAGAGATGTTGAAAGAGGAAAAACACACGGTGAAGATGCAGCAAGAGCAGTTTATAAAAAATCTACAAAATTCACATATGGTACTCAAATAGATGCTACAAAACCATTAGATAAATGTATTAGAGAAATAATAAGTTATCTACCCTCAAATTAACATCCAAACAATTCCTGCTAAAAACGTAAAGAACAAAGCATAATCTACAATACCATTACTTCTTATTATTCCATTTATCCTAGGCCTAAAAGGAAACAAAGGTTTTATTCCATCTGGAGAAAGCCCATCCAATAATAAATGCGAACTAAATCCAATAAAACTAGCAGCTGCATAAGTACTATTTACAAAGAAATAAAATAAACCATAAATTCCAAAAGCAAATAATAAGCTATGTACAAATCCTCTATGTCCAAATAAAAAGTTCAAAATAAAAGAGATTGGTTTTACTTTACTTCCAATTTTACTTTTATACATATCAATATCTGGAAAAATAGCAAAAAATGCAACAACCGCAACAAACAAATAACTATATTCAATAATAAATGCACGAGCAAAAAATAAACCCGCCAATATACCAAAGATTAAATGTGTTTTAAACATCATTTTTCATACATTTGAATTAGCTCTACAGGGTTTGCTTCTTTTACATTACTAGATATTATTTCTAACCTATCCATCATTTGATTTCTTATAACTCTCCCACTAATTAACATTTGTTTTCCTAAAACATCCTTTTTAAATAATTCAATTTTTTCATTATTAGTATTTACTATTTCCTCAGAAGTTTTATTCAACAACTGCATAGCTTGATTAGCAAATAAAACAACTCTAACATTTCCAGAACCATCATCAAAAAACATATTTACAATTGGAGATTTTTTAGGTTCAACCACATCATGAGTATTGCATTTATATTCTAATCCTTGTTGAAATACTTTTTTATTGCAATGTGGACAAGCCAAATAATGTCTTGGTTCAAACAATTGAACTACAGTTCCATTTAATTCAACTTGCATTCCTTCTTTCAATTCTGAGATTTTTACAGATTCAAACTTTTCTAAAACACTAACTCTGCCTTGAATTTCTGGAATTTTTTCTCCATCTGGATTAATATTTATTACTGCTCTAGAACCCAAATGTAACTCATTAAAATTATTATTAACTCTTGAATATGCATTACTAACTTTTATCACATCTCCTTCATTAATAGCTCCATTTTCAAGCTCTTTGATTAATTTATCATCCCATATTACCATTCTCAAACTTCCAGTTTCATCTCCAATTAACAAATTAGCAACCTTCCCAATTCTACCTTCTTTGTTAAACTCTCTTACACCATAAATTTGAATAACTCTTGCTAAAAAATTAACAGAACTAGTTCCTTTAGGTATTTCTTTCAATTTTAAACTTTTACTTCCAAAACTTTCAACTAATTTAACGCCAAGTTGATTAGCGATTATCTGTGCTGCACCTTCCCTACTAATTAAATCAGATAACTGTTTTATTTTATCCTCAATTTTTTTTTCTAAAACTGCTCGGGACATAGCAGTCTCTTTAACAATTTTTTCAATTATATCTTCATAACTTAAACCAAGCATTCAAACACCTCTCCTTCTAAAGGATTCAACTCTTCGAAATCAATAGCTGCCTTCAGGATCACCTCTTTTTCCCCAAAGGCATCTACTATTTTATCAGAAGTTAGCTCTACTTTATATAATTTGTCCTCATTTTTCCACACGAAATCTGCATTATCAACCCAACAAGACCTATCATCTTCACATAAATTAACGATTCTTTCAACCTTCCAAACGTTATTCATCAAAGAATCAATATTATAATTATAGCTTATTGCAAAACCATTTTTAGGTTTCATATTGATTTTATAATTATCTTTTTCAACAATGTATTCTTTATTATTTTTCAAATTAATAACAATTTTAGTTTTATCGAAAATTAAATCAAAATCATAACTAGCTTTTTCACTAGAATTAATATATTTAATTAGATTAGTTTTTAATAATTCAACATTCGGAAAACAATTTGTTTTATCTCTTTTCCAATAAACATATCCATCATCAGTTTTACTTTGTTCATAATATCCACCATTTTCAGCAAGCTTAACAAAATTCTCACTAAACTTTTGTTTTATAATTTGTTCATCATAAATTGCATCTGCTTTAGATTTAAAATCTAAATTCATTAATTCTATAGTTGTTGCACCAACTACATCTTTCTGATTATCCATAGCTTCCGGGCTAAAAAATAAAAAAGCACTTAAACACAAAAGAGTAAATACTAAAGTTATAACTGGTAATATTCCTTTCTTATTCATTCGAAGCATTTTGCAACCTCATTATCTTCCATCTTTTTATCATATTCAGATATATCCAAACATAATTTGTTATCTATAGGATAATCAACACAGGTTTTCTTATTAGTTAATTCATTAATTTTTAAATTAGAAATCTCAAAACCATAACATTTACCATAAACCTTATCAAAAATATTTTTAGTTTGCAATTCTAGTTCATCTTTCTTTTCTTCATCAATCAAATACAAGTTTACAATATCAGAATTAGTTTCCAAATAAGATTCAATAACAAAAATATTTTCATTGCCATAAGAAAACTCTCCAATTTCTAACTCGCTATCTTTTCCACCTAAGATAGAAAATATAACAACAAGAGCTAAGATTATAACAATAAATATCATACTAAATAAACTAGCTATTATTTCGTCTCCTTTTTTATTCAGCATAAGTCACCACCAAAATATCTATCATTCCTTGTTTCATCTCATTATCTTCTTCAAACAAAACATATTTTCTTGTTGAATAACAATCAACATCAGAACTTTTTAATTTACACGTAACTTTCTGAGAAACTAATAAACTATTTATTTCTGCAGTTCTAACCTCGGTTCCATTTAGATTGTATAATTTTAATTCAACTCCTGTTCTTTGTTGAGATGTTAGATCAAAACATTTTTCAAGATTTTCATTATAAAATTTATCTAAATTTATTACACCATTACTATAACCTAAACAACTTTTACTATTGAACAATCTATAAACTGCAACATGTTCATCAATTTCTGCTCTTTGAACATTAACATTTAATATATTAGAAAATGCAAAGACATAAGTTAATGCAACTAATATTACTATAAAAGAGTAAGGTATCATTTTCAACAATTCCTGCTCAAATTCTTGACCTTTTTTATTCACTTATACCACCTGTAATAACTAACCTATCTTCTTTTTTATCTAATATTATTCTTACATATTCTCCAGCATCAAGATATCTTTTATTCAATAATAAATTATCAGCACAATAAGTTTTACTTCCACTTTCCAAACTAGTACCAGTTAAAGAAACAACAAATAAACATTTTTCATTAAAACCAATTTTATAAGATTTTTCTTGATTAATATTATATTCAACTAATATTTCACCATTGCTACCCATAACAAAATCAGATATTAAAGCTAATTCATTAGAAATAATTTTTTCTTTAAAAGAATCTGCATCTGCAGATTTATTCATAAACATTAACAAAGGTATAAAAACAACAATTGCTATTACAAGATAACCCGTCCAAAAATAAGTTCTCTCTTCTACTGCAGCCATTGTTCATTTTAATCATTTACTATTTAAATCATTTATCCTTCTCTGTTATCTTAATAGAATTATTACCCACTTCAACTTCGAGATTAACATATTCTTTTTGAACCATAGTTATAATTCCACTTTCAACACTTGTAGGAATTATTTTATCAAAATCATATGTTTTTATTAAATCAGAGTTTTCACATGCATTAGGTTTACTACTTTTTTTACAAACGACTAAACAAGATTTCTGAAAACATGATGCAGGCCTTTCATAATCTCCAGATTTTTCATTTGTACCTTTATCGAAGGCAACTAACTGAAATCCATTTGACATAAAAAACAAATAATCTTCCTTTTGACCAGAACTTGTTGTTTGTATTAAATTATCTAATCCTTCTAAAGATTTTTCTGTTAATTCTGAAATATCTGGAAACAATATACCAATAATACTATCTCCCACATTAAAAACAAACAATAACATTATGACACCCATAATCAGACCTATTATAGTCTTCAAATTCATTCCCAATACTGCTTTCTTATTCATTTTATCGTACCAGTTAAATTCTTAGGAGTTTCATTAATCAAACCAAAAAATTCTCTAACATTATCGAAAATCATTTTAGATTGACCTGTAAATATTAAAACCACTACAACAAGAACAATTAATAAAAGAACTAAAACAATTATGGTTTCAACAGACAATCCTTGGCCTTTCTTATTTTTAAAATAAGAAAAAAAAGAGTTTAACATTGTATTGTTGGGCAAGAAACTGATGACATTTCAGGACAGGTTAACTCTTCATCAACTTTTTTATCACCATCATAATCTATTTTAAAGACTTTGGTACAAAAATCAGTTTTCACCTTTGCAGACTGCGCAGTATTATAAGTATTACACATTCCATTACAAGTTACAGCAGCCTTCTGAGAGTCTATTCCTGAACCACTCCACAATTGAGCAATATTATTCATAAAATCGCCAGTTCCCCCGGTAAAAGCAACAACTAAGATTATTAAAACAAATATTGCTAAAATCATAATAATTATAGTATTAACAGAAAGACTTTGACCTTTTTTTGAGTTTATCATTCAATCACCTCCATTTTTCCTATAAAAATGTTTATTTAAATTTTTTGGTTAACTACAAATATCTTTTTCTCTTACTTTAGCACTATTTTCATCTAATATACAAATAGTTCCTGAACTAGGTTTAAAAATAAAATAAGCCGGATCAATTGCTTTTTTTACATCTTTTCCATCTAAACTCTTGTAAACTAAATAATTTGTACTTCCAAAAAGCAAACTCGCGCCAGCATCTTTAGCTTGTACATTTAAATTAATCAAATTCCAACTTTCATCTGGGATACATAATTGTACATTGTTTAAATTGTAATCTTCTACTTTTCCACCTTTATTATTAAATAAACTAAACTTTGTTCCATCTTTTACTTCAAAGTTTAAAACATAATCATTTGGCAATTTTAATGAATTATTAGTACAAAAACAACCAATTTTCATTTTATCTTGACAACTATAAATAACTCTGATTAAATTATCTTCAACTTGAGATTTAGCTTGTTCTTGAGCTACTAATTCTTCTGGAGTTAAATCTACACCGAACCCCAAACTATCCCCAATTTTAGCAAAAGCTTCAGAACCAAATCCAGAAATAACAAAGACAATAATAATAGTAATAGTTGCAACAATTATTTGTGTTCCAGTTAAATTTCCTTTTTTCATCCGCCAAACCTCAAAGCAATTCCCAAACTTTTAATAGCATTCATTATTTGATCTTTTTGTTTAAAGACAACTATTAAAATTAAAATTAAGAAGATTAAAAGTAAAATCCATTTTCCTAATTTATCCCAAGCCAATTCTCCTTTTTTCATTGTTGACATATCTCCATTATTTGACTGTCTTGTCCAACATATAAACCATTGACAAATGTATTTTTATGAGTAGTAGTGTAAACCGTTCCAGTAACAATTCCAGCAGTCAAACATCCAACAGCAGCAGAAGTACCAAAAGTTATAGGGCTAAGAACAATTCCTGCTGCACATAATCCACTCGCTCCAGCGGTTACCCAAGAACTACCAAGATCATTAACTGTTCTCTTATCTGCAAAAAAGACAATATAAAGAGGTTTATCAGTAGAATAAACATCCAAAATACTTTGAGAATCAAGTTGATTAGCATCTTCTCCGTACATATTAACAAAAAAGCTCTCTTGGTTATGTAAAGGCAAAGGTTCATTACTCAAATAATCAAACAATCCAGTTACCTGACTAATTTCTTTCTGAGTTTCCTCACTAAAATCAATCCTAGAACAAACAAAGCAATAATTATCCCCTTTACCAAAATCCCATGTATCCAAGAAGTCTCTCTCACCCTGACCAAATTGATACCAACAATCATACATTTCATTAGCAATAGTTTTCTTTATTTCAATTTCATCTTTAGAGTTAATATCAATTAAATTAGTTTCACAACTTACATCATCAATTAAAGGTTTTCCAAGAAGTTTACTTCGTTCCTTAAACAAAACGCTAGCTTTACAAGATTCTCTATCTACAGCATCCTCTCCAGTATCAGCAATGGATTTAGTTCCTATGAGTAATATTATGGCAGACAAAATTATAACAATTGCAACCATAACGCTAGATTCCAAACCTTTTTTTCCATTAAACAATTTTTACAACTCTCCCAGAAACAAATGAATATAATAAATACAAAGCAAGTATAATAAAAAGAATAATAAATATAGTTTCTAAATATTCTTTAATCTCTCCTTTTTTGTTCATATTCTTTTCACTCTTTTATTTTTTATAAACTTTTTCAAACAGCACCCATACTTGTAGCTAAAACAGATGATGCAATTTTATTAAATAGTAATATTACTATCAATGACACAATTAAATATATCAATGTTCCTTTTAAAACATTCTTTCCTGCACTATATTTTTCATTTAATTTATCAGGCCCATATTCAATTGCACTTGCTAGTATACTTAATATGTAAATTATCTGAACAACATAGATTCCAACAACAACTTGGAAAAAATATCCAGGAACAGTACTTGATTTATCAAATAGATTTGCAAGGCTGGCCAAATTTGTACCAGTAGCTAATGTTTGATCGCTACCGACTTGTTCAAGCATAACAGTTAATTTAGAAATTACACCAACAACCATGCTAGCAATACCAACAACAATCCCAGATATAACTGGAGCCATAAAACTTATTTGACTTTGCATACTTGAAATTATTTCAGATAATAAATCTTTTAATCTTTCATTTACACTATGAACATTATTCACATAAATAGAAATGCTTGTTAATGATTGAGAAACAACTAAAGGGCCTTTCCTTGAACTTTCAATTAAAACTTCCATAGAACTTTGAACTAAAGGACTTGGAAATTCCAGAATAGCTCCCAAATCAGGATCAAAAATTGCATCTCTCAAACTCAAACCATTTTTAGTTAGATTCATATGAACTTTTTCAAAAAACTTTCCAGAAGGAGTTCCTGACATTGTTTTTGCAACATCTTTAAAAGCTAGTTCGGCAGGTATTCCGTCTCCAATTCTAGTTCCCAATTGAAATAATGCAGTTGAAAATTCTTTTTCTAATCTTTTAGTTTCATTTCTTATTTTCATAGCTAAACTAGTTTTACTCACATAATACCAACCAATTCCTAAAGCTAAACCTAAAGGAATTAGTAAACTTATCAATAAAGCTCCCAATCCAAATGGACCAACACATTTGCCTTCATTACAATAAAAATCTAAAAATTTCTCGCCACCAGTCCCATCCTCGGCCTGCCAAAAACTAAAATCGAAAGTTGAATCCGCAGCATGAATTATAAAAGGACTAAAACCAATTATAGTAAATATTAAAACAACAATTATAGACATAATAGCTACTCCTTTCTTAGGCATAAGTGGAATATTTATCTCACCATAACTACCAGGTCTTTTATTCAATATATTTATTCCAACATTGTAAACTATCAAAGGCAACAAAATATTATACAAAATAAATAGATGATACCATTTAATAGATCCACTCATAAATGCACCGATTAAAGGGAATATAACCAATCCTAAAATAGGTAAAATAACTCCTAACATATGTAGCATAGTTATTGGATTCTTCAAGTTATGTGCATAATGCAACATATTTTCATAAGTTCCATCTAAAATTACATTTAAAGATTTATCAAGAAGTTCTATTCTTCTGTTTTCGCTTGGTTCATATAAACTACTTTGAATCAATTGAAAAGAATTTACAAATTCTAAATTAGTTTTTCTCCATCTAACCAAATAATTATCCAAAGATTCTTTTACAGTAGAATATTTTCCTGTTTCAACATCCCAAAAAACTTTTCTTAAATCTAAAGAAAGAGGATTATCTATATGATCTGCACTAAACTTTATTGCATTTTCTAAATTAGATGTATGTCTCATATAAATTACTATATATAAAATACATAAAACCATTTGATTAGATGCAGACATTCTCCATCTATTTGAAATAGACACGGGCAATCTTGTTAATGGATTTAAAATTAATACAGAAACAAGTATTAATAATAAGCCTATAGCAAGAACACCAAGATTACCAAATAAGAAATAAGAAACTAACCCTACAACCAATCCTATTAAAGATAAAAATGTTACGACGAGCAAAGAAAAACTTGCAGCCATATTTGGAGTTATATTCAAATGGGCAACACTTATTGCTTCTTGGATTTTATCAAAATCTTTTTTAGAAGGGCTTATTTTAACAACACTATCGGAGAATTTACAAAGTTTTTCATAAAGTGAAAGATTCTTACCTAATGCTTCATCTCTAAACTTAGAGTATTCTCTAGAAAAATTTGAGCTAGGCCTATATTCTTGCATATCCTTCGCAGTCAAATTCTTATCCAACTTTTTTTTATATTTATCTAATATTTCACTTATCTCTTTATTTGAAATAGGCATCTATATATTCCTCTTTTTCATTTCTTTTTTCAACCATTCCTTCCATCTAAAAGATATTTTTTTATTATCTAACATACCATATTTAGTTAAAACTTCATCAGATATTTTATGGAAAGCATCATTGGCCATAACCACAAACTGTGCTTCTAAAATATCTTTATTTTTAGTTTCATTATACATCGTTAGAAGTTCTTCTTTTAATTCTTTCCTCAATAATATATTTTCCCAAACCGCATCCCAATTTCCTGCCCATTCTTTAACATTTGCGGCTATTTGTTTTATTATTTCAGAATCACCATTCATCAAATTATCAGTAGGTTCTAATTGATCAGTTTCAGGATTATAAAGCATTAAATCGACAAAACCTCCTTCTCTTAAAGGATCATTTTCCCATTCTTTTCTAACTTCTGTAATACTCAATACCCTTCTAACTTTTTTTAAACCATCTGGAGTTTTTATTGGATTAACAACTACAATTATGTCTGTAGCTTTAAAACTAGTTCTTGGCACACCCAAATCATTTACAACTCTATCAAAAACAGAATAAGGACTTCCACCATGTATTGTTCCAGCGACCACATTGGCCAATGCACCAATTCTCATAGCTTCATATAATGCTAATGCTTCTCTACTTCTAACCTCTCCAACAATTAAACTACTATCTCCCATTCTTAAGCTAGCCCTAATTCCTTCTTCTGCGGCAAGCTCGGCACCACCTTCAGATAAAGAGGATCTAACTTTCATGGGCTGAATATTATATCCCAATCTTCTTAATTGTCTAACTGGTAATTCTAACGTATCTTCAACCGTAATAACTCTATATTTTCTCATTATTTCAACCATCAAAGAACCAAGTAAGGAAGTTTTACCACTACTTCTCGTACCAGCAATTAATAAAGTTCTAGATCCATCAATTATAAAACTCAATAAAGCCGCTCCTAAAGAGTTTATCATTTTATTATTCATAAATAAAGGCAATGTCCAAGGATTATCCCTATGCCTTCTCAATGCATAACCGAGCCCATAAGGATTCAAAGGATTTGTTATTATTGCAACTCTCGCTCTCGCACCAGGAATTAAAAGTTCTGTATCTAAAACAGGATTAGCCTCATCCAAAGGTCTTCCAGAAATCATTCTAAACTTTGTTGCCCAACTTTCACCATCTTCTCTACTAGGTATAATATTTGTGCTACATTCACCGTAATCTTGATGAACTATGTAGATAGGAGATTCACCAATTGGACCATTAATAACCAAATCTTGTATTTTCTCATCTTTTAATAGAACTTCCAGCAAACCAAAACCAACAGTATATCTAACTAATATACCTGCTAAAATTTCAATTTCTTCAAAACTAATTCTAATATTTTTCTGATCAGCTAGCTCACTAATTAAATCTTTCCCTATATTAAAAAAAGTTTCTCTCATTCTTTCTGGATTTGTAAATTCTTCTGCAACCGGTTCATGCTCAGATAAAACAGATCTTGCTAGGTCTAATAATTCAAGTTTATCTTCACTTAAATTAAATTCTGGAGGAATAACATGATATCTACTTTTTATATCTTCAGGTATATTAAAAATCATAATGTTAATGTTTTCATCAACAATATAACTATCAATTTCATCTGAATCCATTGGAGGTTCAGCCATTAATCTCGTATGTACAAAATTAGGAGTTATAGCGGGTCTGAAAAAATTAGAATAAATTCTTCTATTCCCAATTTGGTGACCATCTAAATCATTTTTTAATAATTCAATTAATTTTGTTTTATCTAATAAACCAAATAATTCTTCCAAAACATTAAGATACAAATTTTCTTGTCTTAACTCATTTACAGACATAGGTTTATTCAATTTTATTTTTTGTTCCCTTATCTGTCGTTTCACATCAACATAAGCACCAACAGGATCAGATTTTAATAAATTGGTGACTATATATTGTATATTTGCAATTTTGTCTGATATTAAAGTAGGATAATTAGGATCAAAACCCAAAGAGTTCAAACTTAAAATTTTTCTCTGTTTGGTCAAATAAACATAAATATTTCCAAATTCCCTTAACATTTGAGTCTGTTCATTGTTGTACTGATAATTTCTATCTGAAGAAAAAATTATTCTGCTAACATTTGGGCTTTCAATTAAATCATTAATAACACTAGCCATACAAATATTGTTATCTTCTAAAGAAGGAGGATAGTCCAAACCAAAAAAATTTATTCTCATAATATGGTCTTCCCCTTCTTGAATTATTTCATACTCTCCAGGATTCAACTTTTTTTGAGAAATTGCCATATCACCACTCTACTCTAACAACATAAGTTTTATTATAAAAGATTTTATATATTAAGCTTATTAAATAGTTTTCGATTTAAAATGACATCCATATCGCCAGCACAAGACATATACAGCCCATTAAACGAATTGGGTACAAGGATTAGAATTTTAGAAGGAAAGTATACTGTAACTAGAGAAAGAATGCTTTTAATAAATCAAAATATGATAGATCATTACAAAATACTAACTACCGAAATAAAATCTATGAATGAAGAATTAAGAGAAATAAAAGAAAGTTTAGAATTAATAAAAGAAACAACAAGAAATATAGTAAAAGAAATGTCCTTTTTTGCAAGAAAGGAACAAATGAAAGTTTTAGAAAAATATATTAATATGTGGAATCCATTAAATTTCGTAACAGAAGAACAAGTTTTAGAATTAATAGAAAAAAAGAGGACAAAAAATGTTAGGAAAAGGAAATAAATCTGCACCAACTGATAGAGTTCTTGATTTAAGAAGAGAAGGAATGGATAATTCTCAAATATTCAATAGATTAGAAAGAGAAAAATACTCCCCTCAAGAGATTTATAATTCACTCGATCAAGCAGCAGTAAAACAAGAAATAGATATAAATGATGTTCCTTCCCCATCCGAAAAATTACCTGAACCCGAATTTCAAACAGAACAAATTCAACCAGAAGTTCAGCAAATGCAAACAAGAATGCCAATATTTTCACAAGAGCCCCCAGGAAGAGCTAATTACGAAATGGTAGAAGAAATAGCAGAATCAGTAGTTGCTGAAAAATGGGACGATATGATAAAAAATATTGGTGACTTAAGATTGTGGAAAGAAAAAGTAGAAACTGATATGTCAGGAGTAAAACAAGAAGTTATTAGAATCCAAACAAGAGTTGATAATTTACAAAAAGCGGTTCTAAGTAAAGTAAGTGATTATAATGATAATATTTCAGAATTAAATACTGAAGTAAAAGCAATGGAAAAAGTATTTGAAAAAATTCTAGAACCTTTAACTAGAAATGTAAAAGATCTTGAAAAAATAACTGAAAAACTTAAAAAATAATTAAGATTCTTTTGTTAATTTACTAATTACTACCAAAGCTATTAGCATTATCAAAACAGTGCCTACAACTTTTGGATTAAATATTGTTCTCAATGCCCACCAACTAGGATCTGCATCAGCAGAATACGGTTGAAACACTGGACCAAAAACATGAGAGATACTAACAACAAGTATTACCAAAGATAAATAGAAAGCAATACTCATTAATGTAGGCATTTTTGGAATTGCATCTACCAAGGAATCACCACCTTTTGCACCAACTGCTAAAACTAAGGTTATTAAGATAATTGCAACCAATAATAAAACATACCAACCAGATAAAACTGAAATAAGTTTAACAGTATTTTCAGATACTAAAGCAACTAAAGATAAAACCAATGCAACCATAAAATCAACTTTACTTGACCCACCTAACAACTTAGTCTTCTGCATTATTGCGTAAATTATTACAAATACTAAAACAAAGATTAGAACAGGAGTTATATATTCTATTGTTCCTATGTCCCAAAAGGTTGCCATATTAAAAATAAATTAAGGTTTAGGAGGTTTACTTGAATTCATCAAAGCCACTACAACTAACACGAATAATCCTAATCCTAATATCCATGTTAAGGATCCATCAACCAAATAACCCCAATAAGGGAAATTGTCTCCCAAAGTTCCAGATGCTAAAGACCATATGCCTGCTACAATAGCAATCCATGCCGCATATTTCATTGGAACAGAACTATCTGATCCCGTAAACATTGCAATAACGATTAATACCATAACTGCTATGACAATAAAAAAAGACATTTTAGACAAATAATTATTCATTATTAATACTAAGTCAGTTCTAGTTATCATGAATAAACTTATTATCAAAGCAACAACAACATTGATATTAGTTTTTGGTAGCGCATTTTCTTCCTTGCCAATTCTACCAAATATAAACGTTTTCTCAAGTATTGCAAACAAAATTACAAATACTAACATAAACGGTAAAAAATAAGTATAAAATCCACTATCCTCTAACTGATAAAATATTGTATAAAAATCAACCATTATGAGTTACCTCCCGAAGGTCTCCTAGTGACATAAATTAACAATCCAACTATAACTCCCAAAATAACAACCCCAGATATAATATCATTAAGTCTTCCAGACCCAATCGAATCAATCCATTGAGATAATAAACTAGTTCCAGGTGTAACTTCATAAGCACCCAAGAATATTAAAATTAAAGCAATAAATGCTACAACCGAAAATAATCTATACCAATTCTTTTCATTTGTTTTAAAATCAAATTCTTCTGTTTTCCAAAATACTCCGAGCATCATTAAGAAAGAAACAGATATTACGATCATCAAAGCTATATTTGGCAAAGCATCAGTTAACATATTAACTAATTTATTAGCTGAAACAAATATCAAAGCTATAACCAAAGCAACAATAGAATTTAAATTCTTCTTAGGCAAATCTTTTTCTTTACCAAGAATCATTGTTTTTTCTAGTATAGCAAAGATTATTGCGAAAATAAACAAGAAAGGTAATATTACATCAAATAGCCCAAAATCTTTTAGAAAATCTATCGTACCTCTTAAAACCGATGCCATTAAAGAAAATAAAAATTATAAGTATTTAAAAGTTATGTTTTTTACATGCCGGAGTCATTATTACTTGCAGGCATAGATTCCTCAGAACTTCCACTATTTGGTATTGCTGCTTTGCTTATTATGACAACATCACCAAATGACTTCACCATATTATGGGGTACTATTACACCTTTAGCTCCACCAAGTACCTTATTTAAATAAGATTTCTTTGTGGCCCTAACTCTCCAACCAAATATTTTACTACCCGATAATATAGATTCATCTATTTCTCCAAAGTATTCACCAGAATCAGTATACACAGGCATATTATAAACGTCAGTTACTTTTTTTGTCTTTAACATTATCATGACCTCCTTTATGAAAAGTAGAACTCTTTTTAAGTTTAAATACTTTTCTTTTCCCAAGCAAAGCACAAAAAGTCAATTTCCTAACTTCAAAAACATATTAACATAATCATTTTAATCGAAAAAACTATAGTTTTAACTAAATTATGGCAAAAAACTTAAATAGGTTAATTATTAATAAAATAGTAAAAATGCCAAAAGAAAAAATAATTGATTCTAAAGAAATAATCAGTTTGATCATTGGATCATTAGTTTTAGGTTTTATATTTTCATTCAAAGAATGGGGATACGGTAGCGTAAATATAGATTTGGGTCTTTCAAATTTAATAAGAGCAACTATTCTTTCATTAATAGTGTTATCAATATATCAATTATCTCATAAGCTTATCGCAAAAAAATTCGAACTAAATTCCAGATTTACAATCTGGTCAATGAAACGATTTTGGTTCACCAAAAGTTCCAAAGTAAATGAAACAAAATTATTTGGAATGAAAATAAAATCTATAAAAATGGGTGTAATAATCCCATTATTATTTGCATTTCTAACAAACGGAATACTAAAATTTGCAACAGTAGGTAGTTCAGAAATATCTCAAAGAAAAGGAAGAAATGTTGGTAGAGAGTATAAACATATAAGCGAATATGAAGAAGCATTAATCTTCTTAGTTGGGCCACTAACATGTTTATTAATGGCGTTAATATTCAAACAATTTCCAGGTTTTGATAAATTAGTAGAAATAAGCTATACGTTAGCAATATTTTCTATGATTCCTTTCTCTGGTTTAGACGGTTCAAAAATCTTTTTTGGATCTTTACCCTTATATATTTGCAGTGGAACATTTATACTAATCTCTGTAGCACTAATGCAAATTCTATCTCCGGTATTAACTTTAATCTTATCTGCAATAGTTGCAATATTATTACTAACAATCTTTTTATACAGAACTTTGTGAGCTTGCCAACCACAGCAAAATGATTTATAAAGAAAAACGAATTCTTTAAAGCATGTTTAAAATAAAAGATTTCGAACCTAGATTATATCAACAAATGATATTAGATACTTGTTCAAGAGAGAACACATTAGTTGTATTACCTACAGGATTAGGAAAAACAAAGATAGGCATTATGACTTCGATTCAAAGATTAAACAAATATCCTAACTCAAAAATATTATTTCTTACTCCAACAAAACCGTTAGTAAATCAAATATTTCAAGAATTTAAAAATAACACAGATGTGGATGAAATAAATTTATTTACTGGAGAGATTTCCCCAAAAAAAAGAGAAGAATTATGGAAAAATTCAAAAATAATAATAAGTACGCCCCAAGGAGTTGAAAACGATATAATCAATGATTCTATTAATTTAAAAGAAGTTTCTTTATTAATTTTAGATGAAGCACATAGGGCAGTAAAAGATTACTCATATACATGGATAGCAAAACAATATCATAAAAAAGCAAATTATGAAAGAATAGTTGGTTTAACTGCTTCACCAGGATCTGATTTAGAAACAGTAACCGAAGTTTGCAATAATTTATTCACAAAAGAAATAGAATCAAGAACAGAAGAAGATCCCGATGTAAAACAATATGTTCAAGATATAAACATAGATTGGATAAAAATAGATTTACCTGAAGAATTAAAAGAAATAAAAAATTATTTAGAATACTCATTAAAATCAAAGTTAGAAGAACTAAAAAAATTTGGTTATACTAGGTCAACTTCAGATATCTCGAAAAAAGATTTATTAAGTATACAATCATCGTTACAAGGTCAAATCGCTAGAGGCGAAAAAGACTTTCAAATATTCCGAGCAGTTTCAATATCTGCAGAAGCAATAAAAACAAACCATGCAATAGAACTATTGGAAACTCAAGGAATAAAAAGTGTTTATAATTATTTAAAATCTATATTTGAAAGTAATCTTAAATCGAAAGCAGTAAAAAATTTGATTCAAGATTTAAATTTTAAATCAGCTTATATAAAATCAAAATTGGCTTTAGAAAAAAATGTAGTTCACCCTAAGGAAGAAAAATTAATAGAATTAGTAAAAAATGAAATAGAAAATAACAAGAATGTAAAGATAATGGTATTCAATCAGTATAGAGATTCAGCACAAGAAATTGAAAAAAAATTAAACAAATTAGACAATATACATGCAAAACTATTCGTTGGTCAAGCAAAGAAAAATGGTACGGGTCTAACTCAAAAAGAACAAATAAGTATAATAAAAGATTTTGAGAATAGTATTTACAATTGTTTAATATCTACATCAATTGGAGAAGAAGGATTAGACATTCCAAAAGTAGATTTAGTTATTTTTTATGAGCCAGTACCCTCTGCAATAAGATATATTCAAAGAAAAGGTAGAACTGCAAGGCATTCATCTGGAAGGTTAATAGTTTTAATGACAAAAAATACTAGAGATGAAGCATATCATTGGACTGCATTTCACAAAGAAAAAAGAATGCACAGACTTTTGTTAGATCTTAAGAATAAAATAAAAATTTCAAACCAACCAACATTAAAAGAATATATGGATGAAAAAAAAGAATCAGAGCTAATAGTTTATGCAGATAATAGAGAAGGTGCATCAGGAGTTATAAAATATTTAAATGAAATTGGAATGAACGTAAGAACTAGAACATTAACCACTGCAGATTTTGTTTTATCTAAAAGAGTAGGGGTAGAAAGAAAAACAAAAAAAGATTTCGTAGATTCAATAATAGACAAAAGATTACTCCATCAAATAAAAGACTTAAAAAATAATTTTGAAAGACCATTGTTGATACTAGAAGGAGAAGAAGACATTTATTCGTTAAGAAACATCCACCCAAATGCAATAAGAGGAATGTTAGCAACAATAGCGATATCTTATGGTATTCCAATAATTCAAACAAAAAATTTCCAAGAAACTGCAGAGATTATAAAAGCTATCACAAACAGAGAACAAAATTATGAAGAAAAAGATATTGGAGTAAGGACAGAGAAAAAACCAATGACAACAAAAGAACAACAAGAGTTTATTATAGAATCATTACCGAATATAGGTCCTTCATTAGCAAAATCATTATTAAAGGAATTTAAAACAGTTAAAAAAATTATAAATGCCAAACCTGAAAAATTAATTAAAATAGATCAGCTTGGTCAAAAAAAGGCAGGTGAAATAAAAAGAGTATTAGATGAAATTTATGAAGACGAAAATGTTTGAGGTATTCCAATATTAACTTTATTATATGAAATTGATTCTATCTGATTTTTTTGTAAATTATAAGCACTAACAATTCTATTATTATTTTTAACAACTATTCTAGACTCCTTATCTGTCTTTGGAACACTAACAGTATAAATTACACCATCAGTTAAAACGGCATCATAATAAGGATTGTTTTCACTATCGTGACCATCTAAATACAAAACAGGCAGAGGTAGATCTAATTCAAAAATATTTTCGTAATTTTCATTTTCCACTACAACTTTAAAAGTTGAAACTGCCCCTTGATTAAAACCATCAGGATAACCCACAGATTCTTCAACATTTAAAATTTGCCAGTTATTATCTATATAATTTAATTGAACAATATTGATTGGCATGGATTTGGCGATTTGATCATTTGAAGATGCCTTGGTGTTTTTTAATATGAAGGCAGTTAAAATATGCTCATTATAACTACCATAAACTTTTGATTTCCAATAATCTCTCATTATACCCACATTAATAGACCTAGAATTTTCATTGTTTACACAACCCTGGACGCATTCAGAATCACCAACAACATTAAATTTTGGACAAGTTTCCCAAGATGAATCACAGTTAGGTGCATCCCAGCTTATCTTTCCGCCATACTCGTACTCATCAGCAAAATTAGCAAACAGATGTGCAAATTCATGACTAAAAACTAATGGATCATCTGCAGTGTTCAAAGATGCAATTCCCATCCAAGCACTAGATCTAAGTAAATCAAAAAGATTTTGTATTCCTTCAGAATCAACCGCTACAATAACATAATCATGGGGACACAAAGTAGCAGATTTTTTAACACTTGAAGGATCACATACAATAGCATCCCCACCATATTTATGACATAAGGTTTAGTACCTTTAAAAGATTCTATCATCTTATCTGTTTTTTCTCTAAATTTTTCAACACTTTGAAAATTATCCGGTAAAAAAACAATATCTATACTATTTTCTTGATCTCCATTATTTTGAACAGCAATACATCCTGGGGAAGGTTGAACTGGTTGTCTTGTTGAAACAAATAAATCTCCAAGAAAAACATAAATAACAACAAAGGAAACTAAAATTAACAGGAAGATAAATGGCATCCAGCTCTTACTATTATTGCTTATCATAGAAAAAATTATGTTTAAATCTATATAAATATTATGCTTTAAAAGTTTCAATAATTCTATAAATTGGACCTTCCTTAGTTAATCTACTACTCATTAATCTAAACTCATTCATTTCAAATTTAATGGGATTTACTTTAACTAATTTTAAAGATTCCAAAAATTCTTTTTTATGTTTTATAGACTTTACTCTCCCTAAAGTTAGATGGGAAGAAAATTTCTGATCTCTCTGTATAATTTCTATTAAATTCTCATCAACTTGTTTTTGAAGATTTAATATTTTTTCTTTAGGCTCAAGATCAACCCACATTATTCTTATATTAAAATAATCAGGAAAAACTTCAAGTTTATTCAAAATTATTTCAAACTTTTCAAATTTTATTGTAGATAGTTGTTTCTTAATATCTTCCTCATTTTTATACTCCCCTATAAATTTTAAAGTTAAATGTAAATTTTTTTTACTAATCCATTTTATTTTTGCAAATTCAGGATTTATACTTTTTTGAATTCTATAAAGTTCATTCTTAACTTCACTAGGTAAACTTACAGCAATAAAAAATCTCATTTTTTTATTTTTTCCCTAAACTTCTTCTCACCAAATAAAACCCAATATATTACACCCAAACTACTCAAAGACAAAATAAATATTAAAAGATCGTTCATTTTAACCAAACATTGTAACCGGAACGTCTCCTTCTTCCAAGTCTCCCTGTTTTACCTTACTGACAGCAGTTACAAAATCTTCTTTTCTAACATTAACTCTTTTATCCCTTATTGCAAAATAGCCTGCTTCAGTACACACAGACTTTATTTCTGCTCCAGAAAAAGAATCAGTAATCGCAACTACTTCCCTAAAGTCTACATTTTCTAACTTCATATTCTTTGTATGCAATTTGAATATCTCCTTTCTTCCTTCTTCATTAGGTAAAGGAACGTGTATTAATCTATCTAATCTACCTGGTCTTAATATTGCTTTATCGAGTATATCTATTCTATTAGTTGCCCCTATTATTTTCACATTATCTAAAGGTTTAAAACCATCAATTTCATTTAACAATTGCATAAATGTTCTCTGTACTTCTCGCTCTCCACTAGTACCAATATCAATTCTCTCCGAAGCAATAGAATCTATTTCATCTATGAAGATTATACTAGGGGCTTTTTCTCTAGCAAGTTTAAAAATATCCTTGACTAGCTTGGCACCCTCCCCAATAAATTTTTGTACTAACTCACTACCTACTATTTGAATAAAAGTAGAATTAGTACTAGAAGCAACTGCTTTAGCAAGAATAGTTTTACCTGTTCCACTTGGACCATGAAGTAATATTCCTCTAGGAGGTTCAATTCCAACTTCTTCAAATAATTTAGGATTCTTCAAAGGCAATTCAACAACTTCATAAATTTCCCTTATTTGTTTTTTTAAACCACCTATCTCTGCCCAAGTAATTTTTGGTTTTTCAATTATTACAAAATTTTCTACATCAAAATTCTTTGATTTATCTAACCTATCTATTATTGTCAATGATTTTTGTTCTGATAAAACTCTATCTCCAACTTTTATTTTATCTATGAAATTGGAAGATATATTAACAAAGAAGTTTCCACCATTGGCCAATCTAACTATAGCTTTTTTATCAAACACATAAAGAACATCACAAACAACTAAAGGAGGTTCTTTCAAAGAATTTAATTCCTGTTTTAAAGAAAATAAAGTTTCTTTCAATTTCTTATTTTCTTCAATAATAGAATAATTATTATTATCACCTACTTTTTTCCCTAAAAAACTCATAAAAAAGAAAAATATGGGTGAGTTTATAAAAATTCCTCTTTTAAAAAAGATTTATAACTTTTTCTAAATTCTCAAAAAATGAATGAAAGAAGAAAATTTACTAAAAATATCTCTAATATGTTCACTTTTTGGAATTCTAATAATCTTATTTATAGCAGAAAACACAAATCTTCCAAATTCTAATATTGCAAACTTAACAAAAAATCAAATAGATACAAAAGTTTCAGTTTCGGGATCAGTCAACTACATAACAGAAACTCCCGGATTAATAATATTGAATGTGGGAGACAATACAGGAAATATTACAGTAATAATTTTCAAAGAAGACAATTTAACAATAGAAAAATATCAAAACATCTACGTAGAAGGTAAATTAGTAGAATATCAAAATAAATTAGAAATTCAAGCAGATTTAATAAAAATAAAGAAGTTGACTTAAATGTTTTTAGAAATACTAATAGCAATAATACTCGGATGTATAATAGGGATATTAACGGGTTTAACTCCCGGAGTACACATTAATTTAGTAGCTTTGATAGTAGTTAGTATCTCTGCTTATTTGTTAAGATTTACAAATCCTTTAGTTATTGCGATATTTATAATTTCTGTAGCAATAACCCACACATTCTTAGATGCAATTCCTTCTATATTTCTTGGTGCTCCAGATGCAGATACAGTTCTTTCTGTGTTACCTGGACACAGAATGTTATTGGAAGGGAGAGGGTATCATGCAGTTTTATTAACTCTAATTGGAAGTCTTTTTAGTATAATTTTAATAGTGATATTTGCTTGGCCAGTTGCACTAGCAGTCGAAAAAACATATCCTACTATCTCAAAGTTTATAGGAATAATATTAATAACCTCATCATTATTTTTAATTATTAGAGAGAAAAAATCAAGGTTTTGGGCATTTTTTATATTTACCTTAGCGGGAGTTTTAGGTATATCTACTTTAAACATGTCTCAACTAAAAAATCCATTACTTCCTTTATTTTCTGGAATGTTCGGTATTAGTGGATTAATAATCAGTTTATCTGAAAAAGTAAAAATACCTAAACAAGAAATTTCAGAATTAAAAATTAGTAAAAAGAAGATATCAAAAGCGATGGGTTCATGTTTTGTAGCTGGAAACCTATGTTCATTTTTACCTGCATTAGGTCCATCACAAGCAGCAATAATAGGATCACAGTTATCCAAAGATTTGGGTGACGATGGATTTTTAATCCTAGTTGGTGGTCTAAACACAATCACAATGGGATTAAGTGTAATAGCTTTATACGTTATTGACAAAGCAAGAAATGGTGCTATAGTCGCAGTTTCACAATTAATGGAAAAATTCACAATAACAGATTTAATTGTTTGTTTGGGTGCAATGTTAATCGTTGCAGGAATTTCTACAATACTAACTATAAAAATAACAAAAATATTTTCAAGAATAATGTCAAAAATAAATTATCAAAAAGTTTGTTTATTTATAATATTCTTAATAATTATATTGACTGCTGTATTATCTGGCTTATTAGGAATATTAATTTTAATAGTTTCGACAGCACTAGGAATTATTCCACCTTTAGTAGGAATTGGAAGAAATCATTTAATGGGTAGTCTATTATTACCAGTTATATTATACTTTATTTAAATTGAATAAAAATTATATATTACCTTGAGCTCTCTGAATCTCCATTAATTGGCCTATAGAAATAGTGCGAACATAAAAAATAGAAATTTCTCCAGTAAAACTATTATACTTTTGGACTTCTACAATTCCTTTGCCCATACTATTATCTCTAGGTATGTAAGCGAATTGTAAATTATCTTGTTCAGTTTCTATTCCAAGCAAATTTAACAAACCCATTAATTAGAAAATTGAATAGAATTTATAAAACTAACCAAACCATTTCTTCAAACCCTCTTGTTTCTCCACATCTTTACCAAATACACTTTCAACTCTTTGTCTAGTCAATTCTATTGTTTGTTTAATATAATCAGGAATATTATAGTTAGCTACTAACATTAAAGTATGAGATAAATATTTTATCACAGATCCTTCAGAGATAGTAAATATTAATTTTCCATCACATTTAGTACATTTACCCTTCAAAGGAGGTCTTCTAAATTTTTCATTGCATTTTACACATCTAAATTGTTGCATACTAAATTTTCTTAAATTTCCTTTTAAATCTCTAATAAAATGTCTTTCGATGACTAATCTTGCAACATCATCTTTATCTACTGCCCTAATTTTATTAGCCAATATCATTTGGCCATTTACTTTTTCTTCCATAGTAGGAATAGATTTATACGCACTATACAAAACACCATTATTAATATTTGAAGTTTCATGGGTATATCCATACCCTTCAAATTCCCGAGGAGTTCCTAAATGCTGTTTTAACTGCTCAATTTTAATTTCATAAGGGTCTTTGTATTGCTCACATGCTTCGTAAAATTCTAAAGGATATTCCCAACATACATCCATATCGAATACCATATCATCTACTTCACTCGGAACCATATTAGTAGAAAGAACCAAGCAAGCATCCTGGGTTGAACCTCTATGAGCGGGCAAGAATTTTCTTGAAAAATTCAAAAATCCATCTAACATTAACATAATTCCATTTTCATCACCATCACAATCTCTTCTTTGTGCAGAATGCCATAATGGATGAGCATAACAAACTTGAGTTTGAGAAAACCCAATTATCCTACCAATTATGCCTGCAGAAGTATGGGGAGCCAAACTAATTATTAAGTGCCCTATCAAATCTTCTTTCGATTTCAAATTATAGAAAGGTTTTAAATCGTATAATCTTTTTAACAAGTCATCTATAAAATTTGCAATCCTAAACAAAACAATATCTGCACCTTCTTCATCAGATTCATTACATCCAGGCAACACAACATCATGAGGTTTTAATTCTAAAATTTGACTATCCTCAACTAATTCTTTTCCATAAATATCTAAGTCGTATCCTAACTTTTTTAATTTATCCATACTTGTCCCAATTTCGATAGGTTTAAAGTGGGTTAGAGACATTTCAGACATATCATATCTTATTGTTCCATCTTTATTGACATAAACACTGTGGAGCGCCCTCAAAATTCCTTTTATAATATTTTCAGGTATATGCTCTTGATTGGAAGTCCCTCTAACTCCTTTAATTAATTCTGGCAGAGTATCTAATTTTATTTTAGTTTTTGCACTGTCAAAATAATAATTAATGTCTATCTCTCGATTAGAATAAGTATGATTCTCTCCATGTTTCCCACAAACAGGATTATCCATATATTGTTTACACTGAGCACAATAATAAGTCTTAATAGTTTTACTATTACAAGACTCACAAACAGAATAAATTGTATTTTTATTACAAATTTCACATTTAAAAAGTGGAAAATCTCCGTTTATTTTTCCACTTGTCATAGCGGCCTGAAAACATCTCAGCCTACCTCCTTCATCTCCCACTGGAAATAAAACATGTGGACTTCCAGTTAATTTACGCATTTTTCCCTTTTCAGGTCTACCCATTCTAGCACCGATATATAATCCAGACTTATCTTTTATTTTAACTTCGGAAAATTTGTTGATTACATCTAAAATTTCCTTTTTTTCATCTATATATTGAACTAATCCTTTAATATTTAATTCATTTTCATAAAATCCCAAACTTACCATAAATGCGATAGCCCAGTCTTTTTCTAAAACAATAAATTCTTTATTAGAAACTATGTGAGGGATGCCTAATTTTTCAAGTACTTCTTTTTTATACTCATCTTTATTAATGTCATAGGGAAAAATTATTTTTTCATCTTTCTTATCTATAACTGCCCTCAATAACCATTCTATTAAAATCAACAATTCTTTTGCATCTATGTCTTTCCAATGATATGTATATCTAGGATGAAAAGGTATATTATATTTTTTAGATACATTAAAAGCATCAGACGCAGAAATATGCGTTTTTAACAGATTACTAAACAATTCTTTAATTATTGGTAAGCTGACACCAGTGGATTTACTTATAGTTTCTGGGTCTTTATGTTTTGATAATAATTCTTTAAACCACCACTCTTCACAATATCCTGGTGGGACCAATTTATGAGCACGATTAAAAAAATCTCCATAAGGAATTAATATATCTCCTAAAAATAAAATAGAATTTACTTTATCTAAATTTTCATCAACATTATTTTCATCCAAAAATAAAACATTTCCGTTATTTAATTTCACAATTGGGCCTTCTATACTTTCACAAGAGCTTAATGCAGTACCTTTGCCAGGCCTTTCCATTTTCAATTGTGTTCCTATTGCAATATAACGATCCAACACCTTCATAGTTGCAGGATGTATAGCGGTAGAACTTAATCCGGTATTTCTAGCACGACCATATCTTAATCTAAATCCTCCTTGTCTCATCGGATGAGTCAAAACAGGTCTTCCTGCAACAAGATCTTTAATAAAAGTATAATCAGGAGATATTAATACGCCTTCTTTTTTTGATCCTTTAGATTTAGACTTAGATTGAATATTCAAAAATTTATCCATAAACTTCCAGTCATCAAAACCAAAATCATTTCCCCATTTATTTAATTGTTTTGAAACTTTTTTTGCCTTCTGTGCCAAACATTCACCCATAACTAAACAAAAACCGTTTCTTATTCTGTTTGTTTCTATTCTAGGTAAATCCTTATAATTTGAAACTTCTAAATCTTCAGAAGGATCACCATCTATTTGAACAGGAAGATTTGAAACCAAAAATTCAGTTTCTTCTTCTGAAGGAAAATACTGTAGATTGGTTATTCTTTCATGATAATCTCTAAGTTCTGTATAAGCCCTTTTAATTTCCTTTTCAGTAGGATCATAAGTAGCGTAACCAAAAGTTTTACGTATATAATCTGCAATTAATACTGAAACAGATGCACCAGTCCCTCCTGCACTTCTTACCGGGCCAGAATAACATAAAGCAAAATATTCTTTTCCATCCGATCTCTTTCTAATTTTCAGACCAGTAAATCCTTCCAAAGGACTAGCTACAACCCCATTAGTAACATATGCAAATCCAACTCTTATACCTGTATTAATAGCATCAATTTTAGAATCAAATTTACAAAACTTTTCCTGCGCAACTTCCAAAGAGATAGTTAACGCAACTCTCCAATCTAGTTTACCGTACTGTAATTCTAACTCTTGAAGTCTTTCAGGAATATGTTTACCCACAATTTGTGGAGCTATAACGCCTATTAGACCTTCTACTCTTTCTGCCATATTTTTTGTTAAAGGAATCTCAACTTTATTTTCAGGATCATATGATTTAGATCTAGCAATATTTGCAATACCATAAGCCATTTCAACTTCTAAATTCAAATTTTCAAAATATGTTTTGATATTATCTGTTTTCATTTTATTCCATAAACTTCAAAATCTTTACCTCTCTATTTTTTAAATTTAAATATGGGACTCTGCAAGGTTCAGGATGGTGTCCAACCTTTTCCTGAAATTTTGTAGTAGCCTGCCAACAACTACCACATATTGTAGTTGTCTTTCCATATTGACTCACACTAGACTTATGTAAATGCCCAGAAGCAAATATGTCAGGTATTTCATCTATAATCAAATGATCTCTATTAGGATCCACTATAAACAAAGAAGAAGTATGAGATGGAGCCAAATGTCTTTTTTGTAATAAAAACTTCATAACTAAGTCTGCCCTATCATAACCTCCATTATTTCTTATGCTATCCATTTTGTCTATATAATAATCAAAACTATACCCATGATATAGTAAAATATTAAAACCCGAAAAATTTTCATACGAACCAATATTAATTACTGCAGGATTTGTAACCAATATTACGTTTGGTAATTCCCAAATACTCTTAGCCAAACATTTATCAAAAACCGGCTGAGGTTCAGATAATCTTATAGCATCATGATTTCCAGGGCACATAACTATCTTAATATCATTCCTTATTTTTTTTAAATATTCAGATAACTTTTCGTATTGTTCACTTAGCTCCTTTATAGTCAATTCTTCGTCCTGACCAGGATATACTCCTACACCATCAACAATATCTCCTACGATAATTAAATATTTCACAGACTTTGCAACTTGTTTTTGTTCAGCATTCCCAAATTCACCATTCAACCATTTTATAAATTTTAAAAATTCTTCTTCCAAAAATAATTTAGATCCCACATGTATATCTGAAATAAAAACCACATAATCTTCAAATTCTGACTTTTTAATATTATTTCCATTCAAAATAATATCTGGAAAAAATACATCATTTGCAAAAATAATTTTATTTCCTACCGAACCAGTTATTCCAATAACTTCATCCAAAACAATCTCTTTAGCCTTATCATAGACATTTTTATTATTATTACTTATTAAAACTTTTATAGAAGAAGTTACATCTTCTAATTCCAAAATTATGTGATTATTTTTAGTAATTTCCTTACTCAAAACTAGGCCAATCACTGAAACTCTTTCTCTTTCAGGTTTATTAAATAATCTATTTATGGATACAACATCAGCAAGTTCAGATCTATTTTGAAGTATTTTTTTCAAAACATTATATCTTATTTTATAATGTTCCACAAAGTCCAACACTTCTACTTTTTTTGGAATGTCTTCATAATTTTTTATTATTTTTACGTCTCCAAAATTTTCTTCAACTAATGTTATATTTAATTCTTGTAAACTAGAATATTTTTGTTTTAATTCTTCAATTACAGATTTAGTAAGAACAACATTTTCATCACTGTTGAGATGTCTATCTATAAGATTATATGTATTCTCATCCAGAGTTTCTGCCACTTCTGGATCCAATAAAAATCCCTTTTCCATAAGAGATTTTATTTTTTCTTTCATAATACTAAACGTTTAGCCAACCCTTTAATTGAGAAATTAAGTTAGGTATACTTGATTGAGGCATAGCTAAACCAATCTCCTTAGTTCTACCATATCTTCCCATACTAATAACTTTAGCATTTATAATTCCTAACATGTCTAATTCAGCGATTAAATCAGAAAGTCTTCTCTGTGTTAAAGGTTTTAATCCGACTTTATCACAAAGTCCTAAATAAATTTCATATACGTCTCCAGTAAAAAATTTTTCTTTTCCTTTTTTTTCATATAAACTAAAAATAGACAACAAAGTAATTTGAGATTGTTTTGGTAATGTACTTATCGTCTCAAGAACCATATCATTTTCTATTTTTGATTCCGCTTCATCAAGATGACTTATAACTAATTTATTATGTCCTTTTCTTTCGGCTAATTCTCCTGCAACTCTTAACAAATCTAATGCTCTTCTTGCATCCCCGTGCTCTCTGGCTGCAAGTGCAGCACATTTTTCTATAACTCCCTCAGTTACTATATCTTTTTTAAATGCCTCTTTTGCTCTTTCGTTTAATATGTCTTGTAATTGTAGTGCGTTATAAGACGGAAAACTCATATTTTCTTCTGCCAAAGAAGATCTTACTCTAGGATCTAGATCATTTGCAAACTTTAAATCATTAGATATACCTATAAAAGTTATTTGAGTATTCTTTAATTCTGTATTTATTCTAGTTAGGTTATATAATATTTCATCTCCTGCTTTTTTAACTAATTGATCAATTTCATCTAATATTAATATTATAGAATTAGAATCTTTATCTATATGTTTTATAAAAATTCTATATATTTCATCTGTAGGCAATCCAGTTATAGGTATTTCTTCTTTTCCGAATTCTCTAGCCAATGTAGCAATTAACCTATATTCCGTATCTGCCACTTTTTTTAATTTACAATTTATATAGGATATCTTAATGGGTAGATTTTTTGATGCTGCAATTTTAGTTAAGTTATTAACAACATGTAATACGGACAGCGTTTTTCCTGTTCCAGTTTTACCATAAATGAATATATTCGAAGGTTTTTCCCCTTTAAGAACAGGCGCTAACATTCCTGCAACCTCTTTTATTTGATCATCTCTATGGGGTATATTATCTGGTGTGTATCCTGACTGTAAAACTTTTTTATTTTCAAATATAGACTCCTTATCCATATAACCTTGAAAAAAAGAATTAATATCTATTTTTACCATTTTAATCTTAAATCCAAACTTGTTATATAAGTATTATTATTCTAAAAGATACAGACCAAGACCTATATTTCCATTAGAAACAATTTTATTTGAAATTTAAAAAAA
>JAGWAE010000005.1 GCA_018302135.1 Candidatus Woesearchaeota archaeon | reverse complement strand
CCGCCAGTAGTAACCCCGATATCCATTGAAATTGCCACCACCACCAAATCTACACATTTTATCCCCGAATCTATACAAATTCAGACCAGACTATCCATAACCGAGCCCGAAACGCAGGTAACGCCGAATTTGACCCAAAATGCCCCAACGGCGACTCAAACCCCAGCTATTCCGCCAATCCAAGCAATAATAGTGCCGATTCAGCCCCCATTAGGCGGTGCACCATCAAACAAAGGAGCAGGATTATATCTGTATAAAAAAGTAAATAATGAAATAAAAAAGGGAGAAAAACTATTCACAATTTACTCAGAGAACAAAGAAAAACTTGAACTGGCTAAAACGGCAATAGATAGTGCAATAATTGTTAAATAAATAGTTTTCATAAGCTTTTTAAGGTTTATTGATATCTCAAAATTCAATGATACCATTAGAAAACAGTCCAAATTGGTTTAGTGTACCATCAATTATTATTGATTTTTTTAGTTTTTTAGTTCTCTTCTCCATTAGTTTAATTAGTCTGAAATATTATAACTTAAGCGGAGGAAACAAAAAGTATAAGTATATTTCATTCGCGTTTTTATTAATATGCGCGTCATTTTTCTTTAAATTAATTACTAACTTAGCACTATATTACAATGAGTTTATAAGAGCAGATTCACCAACAATAATAACAGACACACTAGAAACTATTAGATCATACAATATATTTACAGATCTAACATTTACTTTGTTTGTATTCTTAAACTTAATAGGGTTATATTTTCTATACAGTGTTTATCAAGAAAAACAGGCAAAATCAATGATGTTTTTAATAACTTATTTTATAATCATCTCAACATATTTCAGTAATTTAAACTATTATGTATTCCATATAACTTCATTTTTGTTGCTAACTATAATTTCAATATTATACTTTGATAAATATGCACTAAAGGGAAACGAATCTACAAAAGTGCTTGGATATTCATTCAGTAGCATTGCCATAAGTCAAATATTATTCATGTTTGTTTCAGTGGATAAATCATTTTTTATTCTTGCAGAGATAATTCAATTATTAGGATATTTATTATTATTTTTAATACTTAGGAATATAATAATTCATGGAAAGAAAAAGAAGCAGAATTGATATAATTCATGATATGATTATATCTATTCAAAAAAAGGGAGGCAAAATAAAGCCAACCCACTTAATGTACAAGGCCAATCTTTCGTATAATCAGATGAATATTTATTTAGAAGATTTAATAGAAAAAGGGATGATAAAAAAGATTGAAGAAAAGAATTCTGTATATTTCATAATAACTGAAAAGGGTTATGATTTTGCGCAAAAAATAATTGAAATGAAAAATTTTGAAGAATCATTTGGATTATAAACGCCGCGACTGGGATTTGAACCCAGAAGCCCTTTCGGGCCTGGCTTTCAAGGCTTACACTTTAGAGAAAGTTATTTCATCTAAAACAGTGCCATACCAGGTTAGGCGATCGCGGCATATAAAAAAAGAATTCAGATTATATTTAAACTTAACTACATTATACCTAAAACATGATATGTCAATTTAGTTGCAACTTTTATAGAATCATCAGCTGTAACAAACTCCATGACTATACATTCCCCTTCTTTATAAATTCTATTCTCCTCTCCTTGTCTCAATTCAATAATTCTTCTTTCCGCAGTAGATTGAACACAACCAATCACTGGGGAATCCACTCCATCAACCGCTTCAGTTATAGCTATACTAGTAGGTATTTTATAAATATCAGGAGAAGTAGAATCATCCAAAACTCTCATCAAAGTTAACATAGCTATACCATCTTTTTGATCTGTTAACCTATCTAGATTATAATCTCTTGTAAAATATATAACTTCAGCATCAATTATATCCTTTCTAACATTATCCATATGTATTTCTTCAATATCATAAGGACCATATCTAAAAGGGATTTTAATCAATTCTTTACGTCCAACATCCCCACCAATATCTACGAGATTATAATAGTACAAAAGATGCCTTTCATTCTCACCCACGAAACCTTTCTCAAAGCTAAACGTTCTATTGTTTGGCGAGGTATAGTTATACATCCCATTTCCTAGAACATGATTACCCGTTAATTCATTATTAATAAAAGGTATGGAAAAAGCAACCAAAAAAAGTACTATCATGAATATTATTATTTTTTTCTTCATCTATATCACTCCAAATATTTTATAAGTAAGACCATCAATAAATTTATTAATGTTTCCATTTAGATAAACACATTTATCTTTTTTTATGACTTCTGCAGTATTAGTCGTTTCATCGTTTATAACAAACATAACATTACCAAGATTACAATTCTCTTCAACAACAATTTCACTAGTTATTCCTTTGTACAACAAAATAAATTTAAAATTATCAACAGTTTTATTATTCTTACCATATAAATATACTTTGTTAGTATTTATATCAAAAATAGAAGTATCATAATCTAACTCATCAGGTAAATAAGTAAAATCCCAATAAGAATTAATACTATCTATATATGTTCTCCACACACCATTTTCCTTGTAAAATTTATGACCATTAACTTTTTTTATACTAGATTCTCCGCCATAGATAAATCCAATAGTACTGCTTACCATTAAAAATACTATAATGATTCCAAACCAAATTTTCTTAGTTTTATTTTCTTTTCTCATAACCATAAAAATAACATCTAAGTTAAAAAGTTTTCTATAAATTCAAAAAAATTAACAAAAAAAGAAAAAAAATTGATTGTAATTTTATACAATCATACTTGCGCCGGTCAATACACTTTCTGGATCAGCTACTTTCGTTGCTGCCCTTTGCGTATCAGCTTTTTCCCAACCTGCAACTACCAAAGCAGTTTGCTCACCTTGAGTTATCATCTGGATAACCGCTTTATCTTGAGCAATACCGGATGCTGTTCCACATGCAGGGAATGTCGTATCCATGAAATCAGCAGTTACACTGTTTACACATGGACCACCAACTAATACTAAGTTATCATAACCAGTTACATCTTCAGTTGAAGTCATCAAATCAGCTTCAGTCTTTCCAGCAGATTCAATCAAATACACCTTGAATGTTGATTTCAAATCTTGACTTGGTATACTAAATTTAATCCTATCGCTCTGGAAATTAGACTTTGGTGTGTCAAAATAGGCACCATCATACAACAATACAGGATACTCTCTTGTACCTAAAAGAGTATTATTTATTGTTATATCTGTTGCATCTGCTTCTCCATCCGTAACAAAGTAGTTATTTGCATATGTCCATAAAGTTCTTGCAACCCAATCATTTGCAGTAATTGTAAGATTTACAGATGTATTTTCCGAAACGTTTGCATATGTTATAGCAATATCATCATCATTGGTATTGTAGTCTATAGTAAACGAATCTGAAGTCAAAAATGAAGTATCTAATCTATGTGTACCTTCACTATCTTCACCCCATAATTGTGTACCAACATAAGCACCGTTAGTGTTATTGAAAGCTAAATACATAGTTTCATAATTGCTACTTCCCGACTTAAAGTAATCACCATCTGGAGAGTCAATCGTCATAACAGGCACACTAGTTACTTGAATAGAGGTATCATCTACATCATTCAAAGTTGTACTAGCACTAAGTGTTATTTCAAAGTCAGCATAGTTTTCAGTATCTACACTATCCCATACTAATGCAGCGTAATCATTTGGAAATACTACAGTTCCGTCTACCGTAATTGGAGCTGGTTTATAACTTTGACTTGGTGTGATATCATCTGCTCCAAATCTATTTACAATTCCAAACCTGGCTAAATTACCACTACCATCTATCTCAACATCCCAAACCCAAGGTGAATGCGAATTAGTATCGTAATCAGTAAATACTTCAAATGCATCTCCATCAGCTGCAGTGCTTGAAACACCTTGCTCAGTTAACTTTAATACTGCTGAACTTAAAGCAGGATCATCCGAAGAATAACCTACACTATCCAATTCAACAGAAATGTCATCTCCAAAGTCTTTTTCACTAGCTGTACTAATTATTTGTTCTTCACCATCGACATCAACACTTACACTAGTAGAATAAACTCTTACTAAAGTCACAGTATGTCCTTTATAACTGTATGTTGCACCAGAGTCAAGAGATATTTCAGTTGCAATATCCATTGTAACTGAATCTGGCGAACCATCAGAATCTATACTGACTATTTCTATGTCCTTTCCTAAGAAGGTTAAAGGTAATTCTTTAGTACTGCTTACCATTTCGTTAGGCACATTATCAGTAAACAAATAACCATAGAATAATGATCCAGCAGCATATGCTAAATAAGGATCAGTTCCAAAGTCATCATATGTACTTTGCCAACTTGTATTTATACTAGCACCTGAAGTGAAGTTAAATACTTCTCTAGATGTGTAATCAGTATCATTAACTTCTATTTCACCTTCGAATAGACCAGTCAATAAATCCTCGTCAACTGCACCGAAACCTGCGATATTACTATCCAGCTCAACATCGTCTTCAGCATCATAATCAGTACTATACGTATAGTCACTAGATGATGTTACAAGTCCGTCAAAATATGTCTTCAATGTTGTCCTTGCGCCGATATCGTCATTACTACCAACAACCATTGCTGTGCTAATATACGCACCATTTGTTACAATTGGTTCAGGTAAGTTAGACAAATCTGCAGCAACAGCAGCACCAAGTGTTGTTCCTAACATTACTACACCAGCACTTACAGCTGCTACTTTTCTAATAAAATTTTTCATCTGAAATCTACACCTCCGTTCAGATATTTTTTTCCCTTAAAAGGGTATGTTTATCGAGCCTAATCTTCATATACCAAACTAGCCTCGTAAGATTAACGGCAGATTTTTCATTTATAAACATTTATAGACTACAGTAGATAATATACCCCCAAAACATCAAAATTCAGGCACTACAAGCCCCAAAACCTCATTTCCTACAAATAGTTGCGTAAAAAATATCCTCGGAAGGCAACTTCAAACGTACAGAATTTAATCCAAACTCACAATCACCAAAACTCTTCAACTCACCACCAATACAAATAACCGAAAAAGTCATCTTTTCATCAATTAAAGCCATTCCAGAACTAATCACATCTTCCATATCTCTGCAAGAAAGCTCATCCACACCAGCACAACAATCAATAACCTTTTGTTCAAAATTACTATTCCCTACATCAACATGCAAAATAGAATTAACCAAATTATTAGCCTTCATAGTCAAAAACAAATCTTCACTACTATCAACTTTATTCCTGCTAGAAAATATTAGAACAACTAAACCTATCAATAATAACAATATTACTATTATAACCAGGCCAACAGTTTCTACTTGTCCTTTTTTCATGCCCACCACCCGATATCTAATTCGCCGAGATAAAATTTACCATTTCTAGGATCATAAACACAAACAGGGCTAGTAACTTTTCTTATCTCTCCTCTACCTATCTTAGAATACAAAACTATTTCATCACCAGAAATTAATTTTATTTCTTTTTTACCAAAATCATATTCGCTACTAATCTCACTAAACGCTCTAGCTTTCAACAAATCAATACAATATACATCTTCAACCCCTAACTTAGAATATCTTAATTCAGCCATATTGGGAACAATATCTATTAACTGTTTAAACCTAAATTCATTATACTGATCAATATCATTTTGAATAGACTTCATATTTAACTGAAAAAAGAATATCATACCTATCATTAACACTATAAAAAATACAAAAATTACTAAAATTGTTTCCTGTATTCCAATCTGAGCTTTTTTATTCATCAGTACAAAACCTCTAGTTCATAATTACTTAGTTTAGTATTCAGTAAATCTAATTGACTATTATCAACATCATAATTACCATTAACAATTTTATTTTTATTTTCAGAAAGTAAAGTACTAATTTGGCTTCTTATTTCTTGGCCATCATTAAATCCTTCGTTTTTCTTCAAATAAATATCATATAAAATAATCAATTTATCAACTAATTTTTCATAGCTACATTTAAAGTTATCAAAATTACCAAATGCCGCCCCGTAAATTAAAGCATCATCAAACGAATAAAAACTTTCACCATTATAATTAATATTATTTCCATCAACACAAATTACTTTTTTATTATTATTTGGACAACTATTAAAAAATACACCAACATCGTAGTCTTCATTTACATTTACAAAGTCCGGGAAAAATTCTCTATCAGAATAATACTTTTTAGTATTATCAATAATAAAAACAACGTTATCAATTCTAAATCCCTTTTCAACTTCTTTAACCCAGAATGTTAATTTTTTACTAGTTCCATTAGTTGCAAAAAACACATAATCTAAATCTTTAGTAAATCTATTATTAATAGTTATATTTCCACAGTTCACATTCAAATTAAAATTTGGAACATCTAATTCTTTATACTGTGTATTAAATTTCAATCCTAATAATAGATTATCAATCTGTCCAGATATCTTAGCTGCTTCTTGTTTTTCTTTTAGATCAATATACTTAGTTGTAAAGAACAAAAAAAATGCTAAAATCATAACACCTGCGACAATTACAAAAATTAGATTAAACTGCACCTCTGCTTTTTTCATAAAAACATTTTAAGAATCAAAGTTTAAATAACTTTTCTATCTTACTTTAACACTATCACCAATGTTTTCCAAAACTAAATTTATTTTTCTATCTATTGTACTATCACATATAGTTCCATCAATTGTTAAGTGCTCAAAATTTCTACTTGGACCGTTTTTTATTTCAACCCCACCAAAGAAAACATTATTTTGAGTTAAATCAGATATACTAATTAATTGTTTTAACTTATCATTTGTAACTTTAGTCAAATCTTTATTACTAACAAAACAAATTTCAATAACTTCTTTAGGTACACTAATATCATCTAAAGAAATAACACTACCGAAATTATCTTGATAAACTGTATTAACTTTTTTTTCAACATCACCAACAAAAGTTAAATATTCTACTTTATCTGCACTATCATTTACATTACCAATAACTTTTATTCCAAAAAAAAGAATTAATGCAGCTACAACAACATAAAAAATATAAATCAATGGCTGAGCCATAATCTGAGCTTTTTTCATTTTCCTTTGGGATGATAAGCCTTTCCTAAAGGCTTATGGATAGATCGTAAATCCTCCAAGATTATCAAACTCATCCTTACATTTAATATAATAAACTGTGTTATCCCATGTAGTAACTTGTTCCTCATTTTCTGGAGGTACAGCCCTCATTAAAGTTCCTTCACTTTCATAATCATAATCAGAATTATCAGTCATAAATTTACATACTGCTTGCTCATTTAACAAAACATGTAGCTGTCCACTACCATAACTTCCAGTTGTATATATCCTTACTGGATAAGCTGGCTCAACATCAGAAACAGCATAAAAGTTAACTGATTTCTCAACAACATTATGTCCAGTATCGACACATTTAACATACAATGTATGTTGTGTTCCTTCTGGAGAAGATGTAATATCTCTCTTAATTTTATAATCATATATTTTAGTATCTATCAAATCATTTAATTTAGTCCAATTTATTTCATTATCAAATTTATATAAACATTGACTATTAACTTCAGTTTCTATTTTTATAGTTGGTCTTGTTGTATAAAGTTCTTCTCCATCTTCAGGTGCACTAACATTTAATCCAAATGATGGATAAACTATAAAAGAATAATTCATTGTTCCAAAATTATCTTGACTTATTACATCAACACAACCCAAAACATATGTGTAAATTGTTCCATTCTCATCATAACCATAACTAGTTAGGTCAATTTCTTCACCAGCATCACCTAAATTAAAGTTATTTGTAAATGTATCACAATCTTTTACAGTTGAACCAGGACATTCTATTTTACTTCCTTTGTTAAATGTACCTTCCATTTCAGCATAATTTGTTTTTTCTTCAGAGAATTTACAACCAGCTACTCCGTTATTATCATAAACTTTCAAAGTTACTGTAATATTATTTGTTCCTTCTGGCAAACTAAATGCAGTATATGGATCAATACTTTTGAACGTTGGAGGAATAACATCTGGTCTTGCTTTAAATTTCATCACAATTCTATTCATATCGTCTTTTGGACCGTGTGTTTTTCCATTAGTATTTTCACATTTAATGAATAAAGTAGATTCACTATTTGTTTTTATTTCTTCAGTTAAACTAAAGTTCAAAGTATGAGTTTCAGTAAAACCATCTTCAAACGTGTATTCCATTCCACTATAATTAGCTTCGGCAACAAAACCAGCTTTACAATTAGATCTGCTACTAGTTGTTATATTAATTTTTACTAAATCTGCTTTATTCCAATCAATAGCATTATCCATAGTTAAAACATTATCTTCAACAATTTTTTCTAAAACAAAACTCTCATTAATATCATAAAATTCTAATTTTATTCTTTCTATATTTGGTAACGCAACATCCCCAGGATCATTAGTTATGCAAGTTCCATCTACACCATCCTTTCCAGGAAGATATTTACAATGACCATTATCTGCTCCAAGTATCTTACATCTATCTTCCGTACAGAAGAATTGACCTTCACCTGCACCACATTGTTCACAATGATCACTATTAGTATGCGCAGTTTCAGGATTACAACTACCAGTTTGCCATGCCTCACTTGCACTATAAACACTATAAGCTACTCCTGCCACATTCAATACTTTAGCGAGAACTGAACCAGCTCCAATTGCTGCTTCTTTTGTTGCTTCTTTTGAAGCGGCTTCTCCTGCTTTTTTTCCAGCTTCCTCTGCAGCTTTTTTATAAGCTTCCTCAGTAACAAATGTCCCCCCAAATTCTTTTACAGCTTTTTCATAAGCTTGATTATATAGAACCTTTCTTCCAATCTTTTCAGCAAAAAATGAAGTTGCTGTATTACCAACACTAGTCTGACTAATTTCATTTTCAAGATCTAATAATAAATTCATTCCTTGAATTCCTGCAGAGGTAGAACGATACCACATATTATAATTAACACCAACATCTTTGCCTAAAGAACTAGAAACGGCATTACCTGCAGCAATAAACTGTGCCAAGTCATAATAACCTCCCTTATTATAAGAAAAATCATTATACATATCTTCATAACCTTGACTACTACCTACAGTAGTTCCAATAACTAAACTATAAACTCCCCAGAATAATGAACTTCCAAATACACCGCCAACCCCACTTAAAGAAGTATGGAAGCAAACAACCTGTGCACCAGGAATCCATGCGATTGCATTACAAGCAACCTGCGAAGCAGCCATAACAGCAGTAGCCCCACCAATAGCTAAAGCTCCGGTTTGAGCTAAACCATCAACATCTAAACCTTTATTTTCTTTAAACTCACAATCTCCTAGAGCATTACATTCTTGTTCAGTACAAACGTTAGTTTTTCCATCTCCTCCTTTACCACAGTCTCCACATTTTTCAGAAGTTGATGGAGTATAAACCGGATTACATGAACCTAATGGGGCCCAGAAGTCATTATCATAATAACACATAGTTACCTCTCTTTCACCTTTTATATCATCACAAGTAGTTGCACCAAAACCACCCGGAACGCTATTAGAAATAGAGCCCGTACCACACCAAGTTCCAAAAGCAGACATTGGAACTGCACCAAAAATAGGAATATATCCTCCATAATCTAAAACACTAGAACTATCTCCCCCACAACCCAAACAACTTTGCCATTCATTTGGAATTGTATCCGCTTTTTTTCTTGTTACTCCATCAATTACTTGACTCGTATCAACACAAATTTCTTCAGATCTAGTTAATTCTCTATCTTCAACAATTTCTCCACTATCACAAGCTAATACGTATTCTTTCAAATATTTACTTTTTTGATCATTAGTAAAATGCCCTTTAAAAATATCTAAACAAATAGATTCTCCATGTAAAAAAGTTTCAGGTTTACATTCAGGACATTGCCCCTCAATTATACAAGCAGTAGATTTACAATAAGCATTTTCTCTTCCGCCTTTTTCATCCGGATCAAAACATTTTTCATCGGGATATTTACATTCACCATCCATATCTTTTCCATCTACTTTCCACACAACTCCTTTAGAATCTTTAGTTCCAACTTTCTCTTCCATATTACCATTTGAATCATACCAATAAACATCCAATTCAGAATTAGCAATTAAATTATTATCACCACAAGCAGTATACTTATGTGTTGGAAATTTAGCATTACAAAATTGATTTTGATTACATTGTTTTCCAGCTTCAAAAGTTCCATCAGTACATTCAATTCTTTTACCAAATTCGCAATTTGTACTTGAAACACAACAACCTAATTCATTTGGAGCACAAGAACTATCACACGTAGCAGAATCTGTTATGCTTGCATCAAACTCACCACTACACTGAGTTTTCTGCACCACACCACAAGTGCTTGTTTCTTTACAACATCCAATTTTACATTCACTAACCTGTTCTTTAGGTTCACTAAAGAATATTCCACCTTGAGAAGTACATTGTTCTTTTCTATAATCAGATAAACAAACTCCATTAGAGGGAACACAAGTTCCTTTATTACATTGAGTTATTTGCAAATCATCACAAGAACCAGATATACTTTGTCCACTAGCACAATTAAGAGCATCATCTATACAAAACTGATTATCATTAGTTTTCAAACAACAACTAGGCAAAGCATTTACATTACTAGAAATAATTATTATTAATAAAAATCCAAATATTAAACCAAATTTATTTTTATTTAACATATTCTCAATGCAACATTAAATACTATGTCTCCTCCTTGGTTTGGAATTAATAACACATAGCAGTCATCACATCTTCCACAATCTTGATGCAACATTCTCACAACATTATTAGGATATTTCATGTTATAAAGTTCAGCTCTAAATGGAACACCTCCATTATTACAATAAGTATTAAAGTTAGTTGGTAAATAATCTCCATTGAAACAAGAACTTATTTCAACAGCCATTCTTTGTGCTTGCCCCAAAGCAATTTCAACTTCAGCCATTATTTCTTTAGCAGTTGCTGCATAATCATCTTTCTTAACTGATAATTGATTTGTATCATAATTAATTTTTTGTCTAACAATATTATCAGATATTTGTGGAGTTTCTAAACTAAAACTTTTTTCATTAGTTATAGTCCAACTTTTTTTATAATCAATTAAACCACTATCAATACATCCTTCAATTTCAGCACTATGCTCTTTCATATAAAGATTAATTTGTTCACCTAATCCTTGTAAAGTTGGTAATTTACTTCCTAAATCTTTACCCCAAGAATAAGAAACTAAAATTTCTCCAGCATCTCTACTATATTTTTGAGAATCGACAGGATTAAAATATCCACCATGATTAGAAACCCATTCAACACCATCAAGTAAAGTCAATTCAACACAATTTGATATTACATCTTTTACAGGTTCAATATCGGCAGATTCATATTGTTTTGTTGATTCAATATTAAAAAGATCAGAAACTAAATTTCCTCTTAAAAAAAACAACAACCCAAATAAAGCTAGAATAACAATACCCAGAATTATAAAAACTGTAGCCTGTCCCCTCTTTTTCATATTTTTAACAAAAACAAAACCAAACTTATAAATGTTTTGGTTAATCGTTGCTTACTCTTGGTGCAAGAATAGTAGTTAACTGCAATTTATCTTTTATTTTATACTCAACTTGGAGTGGATAATCATCTCCAAATTTTATCAGAACTTTATTTGCTAATTTTCCACCTTTAGCAATTTTTTTTAAATATTCAATTGAGTATTTTGATTTTATTACATCACCAGTATCACAAACAATATTAGTACCTTCCATAGCAATTAAATGTGCTCTCGCATCACTAATATTTCCACTAGATTCTATCAACAAACCTTCTTTACTCAAATTAAAAACTATAGAATCAGAAATAATATCCATATCATCTATTGCTTCATTAAACAATAAAGTATTCAATTCTATTATTCCAGTAAATTTTAACTCTGGAACTTTTTGATCTTTTTCATGAGTATCTAATAACGATAACGTAAAATGTTTTGAAGTTTCACCTTTAAACTCAATCTTCAACCTATTCTTTTTTTCATCCAACTCAAATATTATAGTATCTGATGGTTTAGATCTACTTAAAATTTGTTTTAAATTATCCAAACTTACAACAATAGTCTCCAAATTTTTAACATTATATTCGACAAATGAACTACTCAACAGTTTATAGACAACCATAGCCACATTAGCTGGATCCATAGCAATGATTTCCATTTTGTCAGAATCAAACTTCATTCTAACATCACTGACTAAATCAGAAATAACTCCAATGCTATCTTTCAACAATTTTGGCTCAGCTAAAACAAATCTCATTTTAAATAGGAAAGTTAAACCCGCTTTTTAATATTTACTATTCTAAAAGATATAATTAATACAATCTCCATCTATTCTTACACTTAACACATTCAAAGAACCTTGTCTCAGATTCATCACTTGCTCTCGTCTGTAAAGTCCAATAATAAGCAAATTTATTACCACATTTAGGACAATCTTCTTTTATTTTAGGCAAAGTCTCTACCTTTTGATCTCTTATTTCAATCTCTTGCTCTTTGGAAACCTCAACTTTTTCTTTTAGAATTATATTTTCTGGCTTGCTTCTAGGCGAATAGCTACAACCTGAGCACTTTAACTTCTTACCTTCCGGTAACATTATTGTTCCACATTTCGGACAAAATAAGTTTGCTATCATTGTATTATCTCCGCAAATATTATTTTTACCCAGCCCAACCAAGGAATCCTAATAACTGCTTTTCCTATCAGCTTATCTTCACTAATCTTAGTTTCTCCAAGTTGTTCATAGCTATCTTCATTATTATCTCCCTTTGTTTGAAAATAATAATCGTTATCATTTTCCGAAACTTTAACCACTCTATGAATTACTGGATGTGCTGTATTACTTGCTTGAAACACAATCACATCACCTTTATTTATATCTTTCGATTCATCACCAACTAGTATCATTATATCACCTTTATTAAAACCATTCTTAAATATGTACGTTTCAAAGTCCTCTTTAGCTATATTTTTATTTTCGTACCAATCCTTATTTTCTTCCCACCATTGGTCAAAACCTACTCCATTATGCTCCATGCTCCCAGAAACAACGGCAACAATAGGATAACTAGTTCCCAATAATAGCCCAATTCCAGCATAAATTACAAACTTAACAACAATAAAAGCAACAATAAATGACACAACCCAGCTAGCTAAAGAATCGCTATGCCATAAAAAGTCCCATATTTTTTTAAAAGTATTACTCATAATAATTAAAGTTTCTTAAGCTTAGATATTAGCTCATTATTCTTTTCTCTCAAAGATTCAACAGTTTTTAACAATATCTTCTTTGGATCCTCTTTACCATCACAATTAATCATCAAAACAGGAGAACTAACTAAAGGATGCTCAATGTTATAACCTGCTATTCTAACAGATTTATTAGCCCATAACTCATTTCTTAACGCATTAGCAAAAGTATGATCTTCACCAATTAGCTCAATTTTCATAGAAGTTTTATCCATAGATATAATCTTGATTTCCATGTCCAGAATAGATTAAACGACCTCTTTTAAATCTTTCGCTTTATTCTTTTTTAAGTAAATCCCCAATAGTAAGACTAGAATCCTTAAAATTTATATTTTTATACCCTTCTTTTGAAGATTCAACATTTTCAATAAGCTCAATATTTAAAAAAACTGCTAACTTTTTTGCTAACTTAAAATTAGGCTTCATATTGCCAGCTTCAACTTGCGAGATAACAGATTCTTTCTCAGCAATTGCTTTAGCCAATTCTTCATGATTTAAACCTTTCTTCTCTCTTCCATCTTTAATTAAAGAAGAGTAATTATCAACAATAACATCTATATATTCAAAAGATTCGACTTCTTTTTTTCTTTCTAATGCCACAGGTTTTGGAATAAAAACAACATTTCCATGTTTAGAACATCTTGAACAAACTTGTACCATTGCACCCTCAACAACTGCATCACGAACTTCCCCAATTCTACCACAAATTTCACAAACGCCCATAAAAAAGAAAGGTTAAAAAATTATATTAATTTTTCTATCTCTTCTAAACTATGTATTCCTTCTAACTTAATGCTATCATCAATTAAAATACTTGGTGAATTAGTAATATCAAAAGATTTTGTATAAACGTTTATAACTCCAATATTAAAATCAAGAGGTATTGGTATTAGCATTATATCCACCCCATACTTTTCTTTCAAATCTAATAAAATCCTAGACTGAACATTTTGCTCTTGTTTTTCCTCATCTGTTAAAGGTTCATTTCTGTAAAAATATATTATATTGGTATACTCAGCATTACATTGTTCTTTTAGAGTTCTAGAATTCATCCAAAATTCAACTTTTAATAATGCATACTTTTTCTTTTCTTTTTCTAAATTATCTCCTAATTTATTGAACTTTTCATAAACTTCTAGCTTTCTACCTTCTTGATAAATTCTATCAGAAAAATCTAAATTTTCTTGTATAGCATAATCACAAAAGTCATTATCTAATTTTTGATAAAAATTTGTTCTTAGTTGTGAGTCTAACAACTGAAATTCAAGTTCTTCATATTTATCTTTAACATAGTTAGTCCTGATAGATTCAAACAACATACCTAACGAAATTCCTATCAAAAACAATATCATTGTCAATACTAAAGATTTCCAGAACGCACTTTTTGGATTTTTTTCTACCATTTTGAATATCCTTTTTTCCACTTATACACTGAGATTATCAGCAATATGGGGAAAGTCGCTAAGTAAAATAGGGTATACACAAAGAAACTTAAATCTATCTTTATTTCAGCTTTCTTCAAAGTTTTTAAAGAAAGATAAATACTATAACCAAAAAGAAAGACTAAAACTACAGCAAAGTACGTAAAAACATTAGGCAATAAGTATATTTCAGAAAGGTCAAAAACTTGAGAATCAGTTTCTATAGACAAAAAAGTGAATACTACCCAATTATAAAGTTGTTTCAATAAAACGTAAAGAAATACAAAAAAACCAGTAAAAGAAAGTACTATATGTGATAAAAAGAAAGGTATTACAAACACACCAAACATATTATAATTAGTTTTAAACATTGCTTTTCTGTGTTTATCAAAAGTTTGAAATCCACCGATATCCCATCTTACTCTTTGTCTCCACCAAACTTTTACAGTACTAGGCACACTAGTAAATGCATGTGCTTGTGGGTCCATTCTGATTTTATAATTATGTTTCAATAAATTCCAAGCTATTTCAATATCTTCAGTCATAACTTTTTTATCAAACCCGCCAACTTTTTCAACCGCAGATTTTCTATAAGCACTTAAAGCTCCCGGAGTAACAAAAACACTATCCACTGCATCCAATAATCTTCTTGTCCAAGCAATCAGAACATATTCCATTGCTTGACATTTTTCAATTAAATTTCTTTTATTTTTGACAAGAATAGTTCCAGTAACCGCAGCAACTTGCTCATCCTTAAACTTTCTCATTAACAATCTCAAAGCATCTTTTTCAGGATAAGAATCCGCATCAATTATACAAAAAAATTCACCTTTAATTTTCTTAATAGCCTGATTGATAGAATCTGCTTTTCCAGAATTTTTCTTTGAAAATAAAATAACATCTTTATATTTTTTTACAATTTCTGCAGTTTTATCTTTACTTCCATCATCAATAACTATTATTTCTAATTTATCTTTAGGATAATCATTAGCTTGGACTGCTTCAATAGTACTAGCAATAGTTTCTTCTTCATTGTAAGCAGGAATCAAAACAGTTAAAGTTGGAATATATTCTTCCAAATCTTCTTCAAAAAATTTATGTTTTATAGAATAGTATATAATTAATGAAATAAAAGTTACATACAAAGAAGTCAGTATATAAAATAAATATACTCCAGTTAACCAGTCCATATGTTGGGAAATTTAAGAATTATTATAAAGGTTTGGTTTCAGCATTATCTTGCATCTTTTCAACCAATTTTTCTTTCAATTGATCTTCCATAACATCAAAATAATCATAAAATTTTTGAGTTAATTTTAATATTTTAGTTCTACCAAATTTTTCAGATGTGATAAACCCTTCATCTTTTAATAATTTAATATGATCATAAGCTTTGTTTCCTCTCGTTTTTATAACTACAGATTGTACTGCTGGTTGTTTATACGCTACAACTGCTAAAGTTTCTTGAGTTGGCATATCTAGTTCAGCATCAGTTAATAATTTTTCAGTCAAATACATATAATCTTTTTTTATATTTAATCTCCATTTGTCTTTTTCATTAACAATTTCTAAAGCAGATTCTTTCTTATTATATTCATCTTTTAATTCTCCTAAAATTCCTTTAATGTAACCAATACTACCAATTCCACACATTTTACTAATTTCTTCAACTGTTAAGAATTGTCCAGTTGTGAACAATATTGCCTCTATTTTATTTCTGTCCTGTTCCATTTCAAATATTAAACCTCAAAATTGCAGCCACCCCACCAAAAAACTTCAATTGCTGTCCTTCATTCGTCTCCAAGGAAATTATCTTAACTTCCGCACCAATCATTTCAGCTTTCTTCTCAAGCTCTTCAATTTTAGCATCATCCAAATCCTCAGATAATAAAAGAACTTCAACAGCACCAACTTCTAAAGCTTTTCTAACTTCTTCTTCTCTGTACACAGCTTTATTTCCACCTTTAGCAGAAAGTGCATTAAAAAATTTCTCCATTACTTTCTTTTCTTCAACAAAACCCTCTTGAGCAAATACATCCTGGCTTTTATCAACAAGTTCAACTAAACCAAAATGTTCAGTGTAACTTAAATCTTTTACACCAATTATCTTTTCTTTAATTCTAGTTTGCAAATAATCACCAGAAATAAAATCTTCTTTAGTGGGACCAGGCCCACCAATTAATATTCCTTTCAATTCAGCAATTTGCGAAAAAGCATCATTCGCAGCAGCACCAACTTTTTTAAAGAAATTATGAGCTGCCTCGTCTCTTAATCTTGCATAACGAGTTTGACTTTGCCCACCTTTAGTTGTTTTTCCAGGAACATTTGAACTAAAACTAGACAATTCAGTTATAGATTTCCCATTCAACAAACCCAAAGTCCCATCTCTTCTATCAATAACAATCAAACCATAAGTTTGTTTATCTTTTAACATATCTTCCAATGCTTCTGTAACAAAAATTTGATCACATCTATACATTCTGATATTTAATGGTGTAGGTGGTTCAACGCTAAAAACTTGTATATTTATTTGACTATCATTATCACTAATATTGCCAGCAAAAATAGCCAGCCCATTAGGCGGTGTTTTTTTAAACAATCTTAAATGTCTAATAATCCTTTCCAAAGAATCAATAACATTTTGTCTCGTTCTTTTATCTTTAATATTACCTGCAGTACCTTGTTCTTCAGATAAATGGTTAATAATTTTAATCAAATTATAATCAGCAGGAACATAAACACTAACTAACTCAGTATGTCTACCTTTAATACTTTTCAAAGTATCAATTATTTTTTTCATTTCTCTTTTCTTTTTTTGATCAATCATCATTTCAAAACTCCACCTTTACTTCATCGCCATAATTTATTTCTTTTGCTTTACACACTGCTTTCAAATCATCCAAACATTCAGCTAATAATAATTTATCTTGCTTTGTTATTATAAGTTTTACTTCTGTAACCAAAGACACATTTTTCTTAGCCTTTTCTTGTCTTACAAAAGACAATATTTCAACAAATTTATCCCAAGTTTTTTCTGCTATTTCATCCTTTAAATTTTTTTCATATTCCGGCCATTTGGAAATGTGAATACTTTTATCTTTTTCAAGTTTAACAAAATGAGATTGATATATTTCTTCAGTAATGTAAGGCATTATCGGAGCAAATAATTTAATAACTCCTAGCATTAATTGATACAAAACGTATTGAGCACTTTTTCTAGAATCCTCTCCACGCTTATCTGGATTATATAATCTATCCTTAGCAATCTCCAAATAATTATCACAAACTTGACTCCAGAAAAACATTTCAGTTAGCATTTTAGATTTAGAATATTCATAACCATCAAATGATTTAGTACATTCTTTTATTAATTCATTAAACTTAGATAATATTCCTTTATCTATAATTTCCAGTTCAACTTTTTTATTTTTAAAATCATTTAAATGCATAAAGGCAAAATTACTTGCATTCAATAATTTAGTTATTGTTCTCAAAGCATTCTTAACATCCTCTTCTTTATACGAAAGATCTTTGCCCAATGTTGCATTTGCTGCCCAAAATCTTAAAGAATCAGCACCATAAGTTTGAACAATTTTTTGAGGTTCAACTACATTACCTTTAGATTTACTCATTTTTTTTCCTTTAGGATCAAGAACATGCCCAGATATCATAATATTTTCCCAAGGTTCTTTATTATGATGATATAATCCACGGACTATCGTATAAAACGCCCAAGTTCTTATAATATCGTGTGCTTGTGGTCTTAACGACATAGGATAAACATTTCCAAAATTAATATTATATTCCTCACTATTAATAAAATTACAAACTATTTGTGGTGACAAAGAAGAAGTTGCCCAAGTATCCATAACATCTTGCTCAGCCACAAAATTATCAGAACCACAACTACATTTTTTCAATGGTTTAGCTTTTGATGGAAACAAAGGTAATTGTTTTTCCTCAGCAAATATTTCTTTTCCACATTTATTACAATACCATATCGGAAATGGAACCCCATAAGCTCTCTGCCTAGAAATACACCAATCCCACTCCAAAGCTTCAACCCAATTAACATATCTAGTTTTCATGAACTCAGGATACCATGTTATTTTATCTGCAGATTTGATTAACTTCTTTTTATTTTCTAATATTTTAACAAACCATTGTTTAGAAGACAAAAATTCTATTTCAGTTCCACATTTATCATGCACATTAACAACATGTTGTATTGGTTTTTTACTAATTAACAAAGAATGTTTTTCTAAATCATCAAGTATTGCCTTTCTAGCATCTTTAATATTCATTCCTTTGTATTTATCTGCAAAATGATTCAAAATCCCATTTTTTTCAATAACAACTCGAGGTTCTAATTTTCTTTTAGCTATCGCTTCAACATCATATTTATCACCATAACTACAAATCATCATCGCACCACTACCTTTTTGCATATCTACAGATTCATCTGTAAAGATAGGAACTTTATATTCAAACAAAGGTATTTCTGCTTTTTTACCAATAATGTCTTTATACCTATTATCATCTGGATTAACATAAATACAAACACAAGCAGGTATTAACTCAGGTCTTGTTGTTGCAATTATTAAATCTTTTTTACCAACTTTAAAAATAATATCATTAAACGTAGAATTAAAATTTTCATCTTCTAATTCTGCTTGAGCAATTGCAGTTTGGCATTTAACGCACCACATTGTTGGTGCAGATTTCTGGTAAACTAATCCTTTTTTATGCAAATCAATAAACAATAATTGAGAAGTTTTAATAGAATGATTATCAATTGTTGAATAAGATTGATTAAAATTACAACTCATTCCTATATTTTTCCAATCTTGTATAAATTTAGGCCTTATATCAGTCACTGTATCTTGACACAATTTTACAAATTTTTCTCTATCCATTTCAGTAGACTTAACACTTTTTAATTTTTCAACCAATCTCTCTGTAGGTAAACCATTATCATCCGTACCAAAAGGAAAAAATACATTCTTTTGTTTCATTCTTTGATATCTTGCTATAAAATCTTCATGTGAATAAGAAAATGCATGGCCTAAATGCATTGCCCCAGAAACAGTTGGGGGTGGTGTATCTATAGCATAAGTCTTCTTTTTAGAAGTATTATCAAAAAGATAAATTCCTTCTTCTTCCCAGAATTTATTCCATTTATGTTCTACATCTTTGAAATCATAATTTTTAGCCATATTATTCAAAATTCAAAAGCTAGAAAGAATTATTTAAAACTTTCTAAACAAGACAAAGAAAAACTTTAAAAAGAAGCTATAATAACGTTATTTACGCGGGAACGTAGCTCAACCTGAGAAGTAAAAACCATAAAACTTCGGTTAAGGAGAGCACTAGACTGAAGCTCTAGGTGTTGGGGGTTCAAATCCCCCCGTTCCCATTTTTTCCAAAATATTTAAAAAACAGATTACATTCCCCTAAATTTATGAATTTCAAAAAAAGGGTGAAAAGTTTAGTATTATCAACCATCTTAGCAACAAGTTTAATTTCGGGTTGTTCCAAAACTTCGGATCCAACTGCACCAGAACAAACACAACACACAGAAATTCAATCAAGTATAACAGATAAAAATGGGTATGCAACCTTCAACAATGATGGTTCTCAACTAAGAGTAAAATGTGCTTCTCAATCAAACCAACCAATTCAAAATGTTCAAGTTTTTTATAATAATGGTTCTCCAGAGAATAGATATGAAGTTTTATCTTTTCTCCCAGGAAATAACTATAGACCTATAACAAGATTTGACACAAATTTAAACGATAAGATAGATGTTGTAGAATTATTACAACATATGAATGATTCAGATTATATATTAAGACAAATAACAGGAACGGATGAAAAAACTGCATTAAGAAATTTTTTGGATTTTTACCTTCCAAATTTAAACGAACCTTTATTACTATCATCATTTAGATATGGTGGAACATTCACAGGAGAGCAACTAAGAGATTCTTACAGAATAGCTGTAAACACATTATTATTTGTAGGAAGTAGTGTTTCTGGTGGTCCAGTTCCAATCAATGAAGTTCTTTCCGGAATTGGTGAAGATATTTCATTAGAAGATATATTAACACAAAATTACAGTCCTGAAACGAATTGGGACTTATATTGGTTTTCTCCATTTGGTTTGCCAACAAAGGCATTCCATGTTTTAATGCCAAGCAACAAACCAACAGTAACACAAAAAAATCCACAAATAACTGGCTCAAATGTAATATTATCATGGCAAGGACAAGATGCAAAAAATTATTTTCAAAATTTAATTCCTATTCCGGATCCAACAATAAAATTTGGTGCAACAATAAACTCAGATTTATTTTATACAATAAATGTATTTAGAAACAATCAATTGTATACTACATCAGGAACAAATCAATTAACCAAAACACTAACAAACTTACCAGAAGGACAATACAGAGTAATTATAGAAGTAATTGATGACACAAATGTAAACAAAACTTCAACAACAGATACTGGAACGGATAAAACATTCACAATTGGTTCAACTCCAACACAAGAAAAAATAGTTTTCACAAGAGATTTAGAAACATATTCTATGTCATCAAATGGAACAAATTTAACAAGAATAGAATCAGGAACAAACCCATCGGTAAATATCTCAGATGGAAGCATCGCAATGGAAAAAACAATCGGAGGAAAATCAGAAATAGTTGTTAAATATTCAGACGGATCAACTAGTGGAATAACAAGTTCAACAGAAGGAAGTCATTCTCCTTCATTTGGATGGCAAGGGAATAGAATAGTTTACATAAAAGATGGAGATTTATACACAACATTTTTACCAACTGGATTAGAATCACTAGTTGTATCAAACGGAAGCCCGCAAGAACCTTGTTTAAATCAAACAGGAGATAAAATAGTTTTTTCAACAAATGTTGATAATAATTGGGAAATAAGATCTTGCAAAGTTGATGGAACCTATCCAACAAGATTAACAAATAATTCATTATTGGATTCTGCACCAAACTTTAGCAATGACGGAACAAAAATAGTTTTCACAAGAAGTGATAAGATATGGATTATGAATAGTGATGGTTCGAATCAAGTAGCACTAACACAAGGAACAACAGATAGATATCCATGTTTTAGCCCAGATGGAACAGAAATAGCTTACTCCAGATGGATAAATGGTAGTTGGGATTTATGGACTATGAAAGTAGATGGTTCAAATCAAACAAATAAGACAAATAGTTCAGGAATAAGCGAAACCCAACCAGACTGGAAATAAAACAATAATTTTATAAATTATTAACCTAAAGAATAAAAAGAGGTGATTTGATGAAATCAAAAAAAGGTGCAATTGAACTTTCTATGACCGCGATTATAGTCATTGTGCTCGGCATAACCTTGCTTACGTTAGGATTAGTTTGGGTAAGAGGAATTTTCGAAAATTTAGAAGGACTAAGTGGTAAAGCATTTGATAATGCAAATACAGCAATTTCAGAAGTCGGACAAGCAGATAAACCACTAACGATTAAACCATCTGAGATAAACTTAAAACCTAAAGAGAATAACGCAATAGGTATCGTAGTTGCAAACTTAGAAAATCAAGGACCCATAACTGTAACTTTAAGAGCAAATAGCGAAGATAGCAATTTATTATGTGGATTTCCAAAAGGAGATAAATTAGTTAGCAGTGTTGGTCCAACAACAATAGAATCTGGTAGCCAAATATCACAAGTTTTAGGAGTAGTAGATAAAAGTGGGAATATAAGATTAACAAGTTGTGATATTATAATAGATGGTCTGTCAGGTGATAATACCGATACACTAGTAATAGACATAAAATAATAACCAAAACTTTATTAATCTCTTTCTTTTTATTTCTATTTAATGAAAGTATATAATACTCTAACAAGAAAGAAAGAAGAATTTAAACCTATTAAGCCAAAAACAGTTAGTATTTACGTTTGTGGTCCAACAATTTATGATTATGGACATATAGGCCACGGAAGATCGGCAGTTAATTTTGATATTATTAGAAGATATTTTATGTACAAAAATTTCAAAATAAACTTTGTTTTTAATTATACAGATATAGATGATAAAATAATAGAACGAGCAAATAGAGAGAATACGACAACAAAAAAACTGACAGAAAAGTTCGAAAAAATATATGATCAAGATTATGAAAAATTAAATGTTCTACCTCCAACACACAAACCAAAACCTACAGAAGAAATGACATCAATAATAAATTTAATAAAAGAAATTGAAAAAAAAGGTTTTTCATATATGTTAGATGACGGCTTATATTTTGACACATCTGCTTTCAAAAATTACGGTAAACTATCCCACCAAATAATAAAAGAATTACAAGCCGGAGTAAGAATCAAGGCAGATGAAAAAAAGAAAAACTTCCAAGATTTTGTTTTATGGAAATTATCAAAATCCGGAGAACCATCATGGCCAAGCCCATGGGGAACAGGCAGACCAGGATGGCACATAGAATGTTCTGCAATGTCATCAAAATACTTAGGCCAGCCTTTCGATATTCATGGAGGAGGTCAAGATTTGATATTTCCTCATCATGAAAATGAAATAGCACAATCAGAATCAGTAAACAAAAAAAAGTTTGCAAACTATTGGTTACATAATGGTTTTGTAGAAGTAAATAAAGAGAAAATGTCTAAATCTTTAGGAAATTTCAAAACAATGAGAGAAATATTTGAACAATATGATCCAATGGTTGTACGTTATATGATTCTCTCTGCTCATTACAAAGCACCAATAGACTTTTCAAAAGATAACTTAGAACAAGCAAAAAATTCACTAAATAGAATTCAAGAATTTGTTTTAAACGCAAAAGAATCAAAAAAAGAAATAGATAAAGAATTACTAGAATCCACAAAAGAGGATTTCATTGAATATATGGATAATGATTTTGACACTCCAAAAGCATTAGCAGTAATTTTCAATTTTATTAGAGAATCCAACAAACAAGGAAACGGTAAAAATGCCTATGATTTGATAATTGACTTAGATAAAATATTAGGTTTAAACTTAGATAAATTAAAAAAAGACAAAATCCCTGAAAAGGTAAAAGAAATGGTAAAACAAAGAGAAAAAGCAAGAAATGACAAAGATTGGATAAAAGCAGATAAGTTAAGAGACGCTATAAAAGAATTAGGATTTATAATTGAAGACTCAGAAAAAGGCCAAAAAATCAAAAAAATATAAATAGAAACCTTTTTAAAAGAAATACTTCTGCTCATTCTACATGTTTAATCAAGGTAATATAAAATGAAAGTACAAGAAATAAAAACATCAGATTTGTTAGATAACATTGCAAAACAATTGAAACAAATAAAAGAAATAAATGCACCAGAATGGAGCAAATTTGTAAAAACTGGAGCAGGCAGAGAAAGACCGCCAGTTAGCGAAGATTGGTGGTACATTAGAGCAGCTTCAATATTAAGAAAAATTTCTATTCTTGGCCCAATAGGTGTTAATAAACTAAAAATAAAATATGGTGGAAATAAAAATATGGGTCACAAACCAGAAAGATTTTATCCTGCATCGGGCAAAATAATTAGAACAATATTACAGCAATTAGAAACTGCAGGTTTAATAGAAAAGACAAAAAAAGGAAATCATCATGGTAGAATATTAACTGCAAAGGGTAATTCATTATTAAATAAAAAATGGCAAGATACAAAACTCCCGCAAAAAAAGCAAGATTAGCTAAAAAAGGAACTCAAACTAAATGGGCACCATTTTGGGTAGTTCCTAAAGCAGCAGGTGTAGGTAAAAAGATACATCCTTCTAGATTCACATCTGTAAAAAGAAACTGGAGAAAAACTAAAATAAATGCTTAAAAATGGAAGAAAGAATTTATACAATCCCCTTAAGAAGAGAATTTCAAAAAACAACTAGATTCAAAAAGGCTAAGAAAGCAGTAACTGCAGTAAAAGAATTTACTTTAAAACATTCTAAGGCAAAGGAAGTAAAAGTTGGTAGATATTTAAACGAAGCAATCTGGGCTAATGGGATTAGATATCCTCCTGCAAGAGTTAAAGTAAAAATCACAAAGGAAAATGACATTGCTACTGTAGAACTCATTGATGCTCCTGTTGTAGAAAAGAAAACAACTGAAACTAAAAAAGTAAAAGAAGAAATTAAGAAAGAAGTTGAAAAAGAAGTAGAAGAAGAACTTGAACCTGAAATGGGTAAAAAAGTTGCAAAAGAAGTAGCTAAAGAAGTTGTTGAAGAATCAGAAAAAGAAATAACAAAGAACGTTCCAAAAAAGAAGAGTTCTAAATAAAAAGAAAAGTTTATATTATTTAATTGTATCTTAAAAATAAAATGAACAGAAATTTGTTAGGCATTAGTACCGGATTAGTTTTAATGATTTTTCAAACGGGATGCACTAGAAGTTCATTCAAGACACATAGTAGAGATGGCTCGGAAGACAATCACTTACTACAAGCAATAAACGAAATGGAAAATAAAGGAGAAGAGGTTTATATTGTTGGACAATATGATTTCGATGTAGATGGTACAAATGATCCATATATCATTACAAGAGACGGAACATTATATCATATGAAATCAACAAGGTTAACAGAATATAGAGAAAGATCACGATTTAGGAAATGGTTTTCTGAACCACCAAAAAAGTACCGGTGGCTATCGGGCGGAGAATTTTAGAGATAAATGAAATATTAACACAAGAAAAGAAAAGTTCTAAGAAAGAAGACAAAATGGAAGAAAAATTTCCCTTCGAAAGGGCACAAAGGAAAGTTTTAGTAAAATCAGAAGCAGAATCAGACAAAAAATTTGGTTGTGATCCAAACAAAAGACCATTAAAAGAATTAATAACTTATGGCATTATAAATATAAATAAACCACAAGGTCCAACTTCACATCAAGTTGCTGATTATGTAAAAAAAATTCTAGGATTAAAACATGTTGGACATTCTGGAACCTTGGACCCAAATGTAACGGGCTCACTAATAGTAGCATTAGAAGATGCAACTAGAGTAGTTCAAAATTTACTAAAAGCAGGAAAAGAATATATTTGCTTAATGCACATTCATGATAAAGTAGATGAATTAAAATTAAAACAAGTAATAAATTCGTTTGTAACAAAAATAGAACAATTACCTCCAAGAAAATCAGCAGTAAAAAGACAATGGAGACAAAGAGAAATTTATTATATAACTATATTAGAAATCAAAAATCAAGATGTTCTTTTCAAAGTTGGTTGTGAAGCAGGCACATACATTAGAAAACTCTGCTATGACATTGGAGAAAAATTAAAAGTCGGAGCTAGTATGACCCAACTAATAAGAACAAGAGTTGGTCCATTCAATGAATCAACAATGTTTACGTTATATCAATTAAAAGATGCATTCGAATCAAATAATGAAAAAGAATTAAGAAAAATAATTCAACCGATTGAATCAGCAATTAAACATCTACCAAAAATATGGATATATGATGAAGCAATAGATTCCGTTTGCCATGGTTCTGTATTAGCAATTCCAGGTATTTCCAAAATAGAATCTGAAATAAAAGAAAATGATTTAATAGTAGTGTTAACTTTAAAAAATGAATTAGTTTGCACGGGTAATTCATTAATGTCTTCAGAAGAAATATTAAAAGAGAAAAAAGGTATTGTTGTTAAACCATCAAAAGTATACATGAAAAGAAATACTTATCCAAAATACAATCGAAAGGCTTAAAAAAACAAAAATTAAGAATTAATTTATGAAAAAACAGTTCTCTTGGGGTAAACTAAACTTCAGCATTGCAATAACTTTAGCAATTTTATTATCTTTGAGTTCCTTAATAGGTGGCACATTTGTAACATTACCAATATGGACCTTCTTGCTAGTAATATTAGGTCTAATAACTGGGTTTATATATAAAATAAAAGAAGTGTCCATTTTACTATTAATTTCAATAACATTGGTTATAATTGGGGGGTCAAGCCTAACAATTATTCCTTACATAGGATCAATGCTAAGAAATATAATTTCATACTTCACTTATTTCATAACAACCGTAGCATTAGTAGTAGCATTAAAAAAATCTTACGAAATTCTAAAATAAGAGAAAACTTTTAATACTTGAAATCTAAATTAAAAACATGACAGAAGAATTAGATATATATCAGAAAAGAAAAGAAAAATTAAACTGGATTATTCATGAAAAAATAAATCCATTCCCATACTCATTTAATAAGAAAAACGATGCTTCTGAAATTCAAGAAAAATTCAAGAAGTTACAAAATGGAGAAAATACAAAAACAAAAGTAAGTATTGCTGGTCGAGTTATAACAACAAGAGTAATGGGTAAAGCTTCATTCATAACAATTTTAGATGAAACCGGAAAAATACAAATTTTTGGAAGTTCAGAATCAATAAAAAATTATGAATTATTCAAAAAGTTAGACCATGGAGATATTATTGGTATAAAAGGGCAAGTATTTAAAACCAAAGTAGGAGAAATAACAGTTCATGCTAATGAATTCGAATTATTATCTAAAAGTCTTTTACCCTTACCAGACAAATGGAAGGGCTTGAAAGACCCTGAAATAAGATATAGGCAAAGGTATTTAGATTTTATAGCAAATCCTGAACAAAAAGAAATTTTTGTAAAAAGGCACAAAATAATTCAAGAAATAAGAAATTATACTAATAAGTTAGGTTTTATAGAAGTCGAAACTCCAACATTACAAACGATTTATGGTGGAGCAAAAGCTAGACCATTTAAAACACGTATCAACGCATGGAATATGGATTTATTCTTAAGTATTTCACCAGAATTATACTTAAAAAGATTATTAGTTGGGGGATTTGAAAAAGTTTATACTATTACCAAAAATTTTAGAAATGAGGGAGTTGATCGTACTCATAATCCAGAATTTACAATGTTAGAATTATATTGGGCATACAAAGATTATAATGATATAATGAATTTTGTAGAAGATTTAATAGTACATTTAACAAAAAAGATTAACGGAAAAACAGAAATAGAATATGATAATAAAAAAATTAATTTAAAAAAACCATGGCAAAAATTAACCATGTACGAATCATTAAAAAAATATGCTAAAATTGACGTAGAAAAATTACCAGATGACGAGATTAAAAAATTAATAAAACAACACAAAATAGAACTAGCAGAATATAACAGAGGATGGGCAATTAATTATTTATTTGAAGAATTAGTTGAACCTAATTTAATTCAACCAACATTTATTACAGATTACCCAAAAGAAACAAGTCCATTATGCAAAGAAAAACGTGGCAATCCTGAATTAATAGAAAGATTTGAGTTTTTCATAAATGGTCACGAATTTGGTAATGCTTATTCAGAGTTAAACAACCCAATAATTCAAAAAGAACTTTTAGAAAAACAAGAGAAAGAAAGATTAAAGGGAGATCAGGAAGCAAATCCAATGGACAAAGATTTCATTCTTGCCTTAGAACATGGCATGCCCCCTGCAGGTGGCTTAGGTATAGGAATAGACAGGCTAATAATGTTATTAACTAATTCTTCTACAATCAGAGAAGTTATAGCCTTCCCAACCATGAAACCATTATAAATCGAGCTTAACCATAAAAAACCTTATAAATACCTATTTTTCTTCACTTTTAGAGGAGGTGCGAAGAATGTTAGTAGTCAAATCAAAGATTAAAGAAATAGTAAAAGATCTAAACGTTTCTGGAGACTTCGCTGAAGCACTAGAAAAGAAAGCAGAACACTTAATTCATGAAGCTTGTGAACGATGCAAAGCAAATGGAAGAAGAACTGTTCAAGCAAGAGATTTATAATTATCTTTCTTTTTTATTTTCAATTTTTTCTTGAAAAGTTTTATTAAGTTAGAACAAATAATATCATTATGAAAAATAAAGGTACACGAGCAGAACGAGAACTTCTTCATATGTTTTGGAATAACAACTGGGCATGTATACGTGTAGCAGGTTCAGGTTCAATGCCCCTACCTTCACCAGATTTAATTGCGGGCAATAAAGACAACCTTTTAGCAATAGAATGCAAGTCAATAAAAAATAACTCAAAAAATTTTCAAAAAGAAGAAATAGAACAATTAACTACTTTCTCCGATATTCTTGGGGCAGAAGCAATAATAGCAATGCGTTTCGATAATATTGGTTGGCATTTTTTAAATGCAAAAGAACTTCCAAAAAACAAAAATGGAAATTATACTGTAACATTAAAATTGTCACAATCTAAAGGAATTAAGTTTGAAGAATTAATAAAACAGTTCAAACAGCTAAAACTGTAAATTTTATAAAGATTAACAAATTCCCCAAATTACTTTGAAAAAACTAAGTTTGTTAGGAATACTATTTTTGATAATACCTACAGTTTATTCATATTTATACATAAATGAGGTAAATTATGACCCAGAAGGCAATGATAATAACCAAGAATATATTGAACTGTACACTGATTTAGACCTAACTAACTATATAGTAAAAGACTTAGTTTCTGAAGATATTTTAGAAAAAATAAAAACATCAAATTCTAATTATTCATTGATAGTTGAAGAAGGATTTAACTATACAAATATAGAAGCAAATATTTATTCTGTTGGAACAACAATAGGAAACAATCTAAATAACGAAGAAGACTTAATTATAATACTAAATAATCAAACTATTCTTGATACATTACACTATTTTTCTGAATGGGGAGCAAATAATAATGAAAAATCTTTGTGCAAAATAAAAAATATTTGGTCAGAATGTGATCCAACTCCAGGATATGATAATAGTGATAAAATAACACTAAATATTCCTGAATTGGAAATTACAGAATTTCTACCAGACCCACAAGGAAATGATTCAGGCGCCATGCCAAATGGAGAATTTATAGAGATTTACAATCCCACAGAAAATGATTATGATTTGACAGGTTATAAAATAAAAGATAAAGCGAATAGAGAAATAATAATTTCTTCAACAAGTACATATGAACAAGTTATAAAAGAAAAAAGTTACTTGGTTATTTATTTGAATGGCCAATATGAAGGTTTTCTCAATAATGAAGGTTTAGAAGAATTCGAGTTATTAACTCAAGATGAAATACAAATTGACAAAGTAGTATATTCTTCAAGCAAAGAAGGAGACTCTTGGTCAAAAATAAACAATATTTGGTATCTGACTAAACCAACACCAAATGAAAAAAATCCAGAAGATTCAGAACAAGATAAAGAATCAAAAATAAGTATAGAAGAAGTATATTTAGGAGAAGACAGAACTGCAAAGTTTGGTGACAACATAAGAATCAAATTAAATATCTACAAAGGTGATGAATCTAAAGAAAGTATAAGTGTTTATATACAAAAAGATAATAAAAAAATAAGCAAAACCACATCATTTAATATTCATGAAAAATACTCAAATAATATAATAACTGTTCCAGTTCAAATAATTCCTAACTGTAATCTAAACTCACCTGAAGGAGATTATATAATATATGTTGAAGGATTAGATACTAACACAGAAAGAGATATAGAATTGAAAGGAATAACTGAAAATTTATGTGAAAAGGAAAAAATAGAATGTACAGAAGAAAATGTAGTAACAACTTTAGATAATAGTCTATCCGAAAATGTTATAAATTCACAACTTACAACAAATCCAATAATATATGAATCAAAAAGTAAAAAAACAGAAAGAACTGGAATTTATTTCTTTTCTTTCATCTTAGTACTTTTACTGATTCATTTAATAGCTGAAAAATGGAAAAAATAATCGCAAACACAATAGTTGAAATCGCTGGTGCTCCGATTGAACATGTAAAACAAACTATGGACAAAGTTATTAGTCTAATTGAAAAAGACAAAGACATGAAAATAATCGAAAAAGAAACTGGCGAACCAAAAGAAAATGAGTTTGATCATCCTACAAAAAAAGGAGAAAAAATAAAAGTCTGGTCAACATTTACAGAATTTGAAATTGAATTCAAAAATTTTGACACATTAACAAACTTTTGTTTTGAATTTATGCCTTCTTCAGTAGATATTATTGAACCTACACAACTAAAGATTGGTGCAGAAGAAATTAATTTAACTTTAAATGATATTCTTGGGAGATTGCATCATCAATCAAAAATATTAATGGAATATTCAGCATTAAAAAAGCAAATAGAAGAAGCTAGACAGAAGATTTTAGGAAAGAAGTAGGTTTTTTATTTCTCTTTTTGTATAATAAAAAGAAAACAGTAATCAAAATAACAAAAAATAATCCCACAAACCACCACACACTAATAGTTGATTTTTCATTTTTTGGTTTACCAGTATCATTTTTAACTGTATTGTTTATTAGGGTATGATTATCTAAGAAAAATTCTTTAATTTCTATATACACTGGAAATTCTATAGATTTCGAATCATAATTAATTTTTAAATTCCCACTATAATTACCAGGAATTACATTTTTATTTCTATTTACATAAATATATTGTTTTAAGGTTTCATCTTTTCTTATTTGATCCAAGATATTAAACTGTAAATCTAAAACTTCTTCTAAATTATTTGTAAGTTCGAAAGTAAGATTATTAATATCATCACCATAATTTTTAAATTTAACGAAACCAGAAGTAGATTCATCATAGTTAACACTTAAATTAAAATTATCTACATCCATAACAAAATCTAATCTAGACTCTGTAATTGTTTGATTTTGTACTATGGGCTCGTCTTCAATTAAAAAAAAGAAAGGTATTGTAAAATAGTCTGAATTATAATCTATTTTTATTTCAGCTTTACCAATATTATTATATAAAAAATCGCTCATATAAACATAGAACTGGCCAGATTGACCAGGATTCAAAACTAAACTCTGTTTAGACATATCAAAAAATGTTTGCATTGTTGAAAAAGAAAAATTTGTAGTATTTATTCCATTATTTATTAATTGAATAACAAAAGTATCTTGATTCTCAATATTAGTTATTCTAACTGCAGCAGGATTAACATAAACACTATTATTCGAATCATTTAAACTAAAGTTATAAACAAAACTTTTCTGTTCTAAAAAATCGTTCTCAAGATATATTAAATTATTAATAACAAAACTACAATTTTTATTACCTAATTCAGAAGGAATATCAAAATAAGAATAATAATGATCATCAGTCAATCTCAACAAAAAAGGAGCAATACTTATTGTTTCTGGGCATTTTAATTCTATATTCTGAACCAAAATTTCACTTTGTAAATCACCATTCACAGATATATCTACTTGAAATGTATCACCAGAATTATAAACTTCTTTTGCAGGGACAATATCTAAAGAAAAACCATCCACAAAATCAAATATAAATAATAGAACTAAAACCAACAAATACTTTTTCACTTTCCCCTCAATAACTCTCTAGCCTTTTTAAGGGATTGATCTAACTGTTCTTCTATCTTGTCTTGACCTCCATCATTAATAGGAGAAGACTGTCTTACATTTGCAGGAACGTTTTGTCTAGTTGGTGAATACTCACTTCTTGGTGTAAAAGGACCATTGTTTGGCTTAAATCCTGTTCCCTTCGGAGATCCTTTTCTCCTAAAGAATTTTTTATAACCAAAATATGCTCCTATCAAAGCTACAATAACAATCAAAAATACAATTAACCAAGTAATCCAACTACTACCTTGTTCAACACAAATTCCACTCTCACAAACCTCTCCATCTACTATACAATCCTCATCCACAACACATTCATTCTGGACTTGTTCAACATCACATTCACTATTAACACAAATTTCACCAGGATCACAATCAGAAGATATTGCACACTCGCCTTCTGGTAGACACTTTCCAGCTTGACAAGTATATCCAGGAATAGTACACTCCTCATCACGTACACAACCAGTAATCGCAACACATTTGCATGCACTACAAGTCATACCTTCATCACAATCTGAAGTATACTCACATTGTTCAGTTGCATTATTTAATATAAGATCTCCACAACCAGAAGTTGAATTATTTGTTGTAGTAATAGGAATAACATCTGCAGTCAAAGCGTATAAAACAGTAGCAGTAATTTTAACGCTACCATCCCAGCTTCCATCTTGTCTTTGTTTATATCCTAACCAAGAAACAGCTTTAGTTACATCTGAAGAAGTTTTACCTTTCATAGCAATCAAGGCCAATGCAGTTTTATATTCATCTCCATCAAAACTTCCATCCTCAAGTTGCCCTTCATCAGAAATAAGATAATTATAATACTCTTCAGAAGAAGTTAACATATACAAGAATATATTATCCAAAACATTTTCATTACAATTAGACCTTAAATAAGGCAAAGTATAGGCCCTATAATCTTGATCATTAACTACACTCATGGCCCAAGAAGCATATTGTGTACTTATGCAACTACAATCATTACTATTTCCATAAAAGCAAGAATTTTCTATTTCTAATGGTTCGTCCTGATCAACTATATAATAATTAGCATTATTTTTGAAAAGAATTGAAGTTTTGACATTCGAACCAGATAGACATTCAGTTTCAAACTTTTCGTACATATCTGCATCATCATCTTTTACACATTCTTCAAAATCAACCCAATTTTCACCAATAACACTACAACTTTCAGAACTATCCACTATTTCAGTTCCATTTATTACAAATTCTTTATCCTCTTCATCTTCATAAATTACTTTACAAGATACATCTTCCCCTTCAGTTAAAAATTGTATAAACCAATTACCCGATTCTAAAACTTCTTCCTGTCTATCAAACAACCATTCAAGCTCACTGTCCACATTTTTACCCGTTTTTTTAAGAGCAATAGTAGCCAATGCAGTCTCATAGATATCATCATTCCAATTAGAATCATCTTCCATTCCTTCTAGTTTGTCCAATGCCTTTTTGTAATCATAATTCCTATTATTCTTCAAAGCCAAAACAACCCAAGAAACAGTCTCAGCATCTCCCCCCCAATTAACCTTTTTAGATTCATTAAAAAGCCAAGCATATCCTTTTTCCTTGTCTACACTTTTAGTTGAAGTCTCATTATCTGCAGCAAACACAATAAGAGAATTGATAAACATCAATAAAAAAACGAGCAGTATATATTTCTTAACCATCTTTTTCAAATATAAGTTAGGAGTAAATTATTTAAAAAAGTTTCCATTAATAAGATACCATGAAATTGCCCAAAAACATAAAAAATTTACAATATTTCGCTAAAGGAAAGCGCTCTATCGTATATATAGGAGTTTACAACAACAAAAAAGTAGCAATAAAAACAAAGAATCCAAAAAGTGAAGCTAAAGGCAGATTAGAAAACGAAGCAAAATACTTAAGATTGTTAAACAAACATAAAATAGGCCCAAAATTAATAAAATCAAACAAAGATTACATTATCTATTCATTTGTTGAAGGAGACTTATTTATAGACTACATAAAAAAGAAGAAAGAGTTTGTCATATTAAAAAATATTCTTGAACAATGCAGAATTTTAGACAAATTAAAAATAAATAAATTAGAATTCACACACCCAATTAAACACATATTCATAAAAAATAAAGAGGTAACAATTATTGATTTTGAAAGATGTTATAAATCATCAAACCCAAAAAATGTAACACAATTTTGTCAATTTCTAATGAGTTCAGAAATCTTCAATTTCAAAAATGAAGAATTTAAAAGAATATTAATCCAGTATAAACAAAATCAAAATAATAAAAATTTTAATATAATATTAAAATTTATTTCTTCTTCCTAAATTTAAAGTATATAATCCAAACAGCATTTATTACGATAATTATTATTCCAAATGCAATAATATTATTTTTGTTAAAAGGACTATCACTAACGACTGCACCACTAAATCCACTAAAAGAAATCGAATTTTTTTCTATTTTAGTTTTCATGTCTTTCTCAATAATTTTATCATTATAATGCAACGCAAACTTAGCATCATATTCACCTTCTTCAACTCCTTCACTATCCCAATATGCAGTTAACTCTTTTTTAGATAACTCATTTATATCTTCTGTAGCACTCTTGAATCTACCTACTTCATTTCCCTTATCAGATATCAACAAATCTGTATAAACCTCTTTTATTTTTTCTGACCATTTATTTTCAACTAAAATATTGAATTTTGCAATTTCTCCAAGTCTAAAATCATTTGAATAAATATGAAGAATATTAACATTAGCTTCGCCAACTTGAAAATATTTATCACACATTGCAACTTGATTATCATAAATCAAATTTAAAGTTGCTTTATATTCACCAGGCCCAGTTAGATCTTCCCAAACAACCATAGTTTCTTTACTTGAACCCGAATCAATACTCAAAACAGAAGTTTCAAGACTATTTATTTTTTCGTTTTTTAAGTTATATATGTCTATTATTCCTTTTGAGCTAATAATCTGTTCAGACCCAAGATTATTCACAACTACAATAAAATTGATAGCATCATTATTTGTCTCGGAAACTTTTAATTCTACACTAGCATATTTTCCAGGATAAGGAACATTTACTTTTAGTATATGCTCAACTGCAACACTTGCAACAATAACTGTTCCACCATCATCAGGATTCATGGGAACTTCTCGAGTTATTATAGAAAACTCATGTGGTCCGGGTTTTTCAAATTTTTCAGGTAAATTATAGCTATAACTTACTACTTTTTCTTGATTATCTGAATCAAAAATTAAATCAGAATTATCTATTTTTAAATTTATTTCATCATC
>JAGWAE010000022.1 GCA_018302135.1 Candidatus Woesearchaeota archaeon | reverse complement strand
CAATTTTATTATCAAAATAAAGAACTTCCAAATAATTATTTACAAATAGAAAAAACACATATGCAAGAAGTTAAACATCTAGCAAATGTATCTTTGGGAATTAATTTAATTTTCTTAGTATCATTATTAATATTATCAAAAAGTTCAAAATTAGACTTAAAAAAAGTAGGAATTTCATTATTAATTTTTTCAGCAATATTAATAATATCAACTTTTTCATTTTTAGAATTATTCACAAAGTTTCATTTATTATTTTTTAATTCAATAAATTGGTTACTTCCAGAAAACTCAATATTAATCCAAACATATCCACTAAGTTATTTTGCAAAAATATTTATCCTAATCATAACAATAATAGCTTGCATTGGTGCAATTCTAACAAAAGAAAGTCTTAAAACTAAAGTTACATTACCAAATAATAATGGTACAAATAAGAAGAAGGATACATTATAACCTAGGCCAAGCATCTCCTGACGAAGATACTGTTAAATGGTATTTTTTAATAGTTAATGAACCTAGAGAAATAGAATTGATTAGAAACAGAATTTATCAACAACTTCAAGAGATTCACACTAGAGGTACTTTATCTGAGGGATTAGTTCCACAAAGTGGAGGTATACATTACGAATTAATTTGGTTAACTACATTATTGGGTGAATTCCCATCAAACAAATATCAATCAGTGTATGGGGGGCTATGGAAAAGAGATAGAACCTTGGCAAGACTATCTCCAAAAACAGAATCGAAAATAGAAACCATACTAAGAAGAGAAGGTCTAACCGATGTACCTAAAATTGATTAGACTTTAAACTGCCCATTCTTAAAAATAATTTTTTCAGTTCCATCTTTTAAATGAGCAGTAACAATTCTATCTGCAGTGGAAACAATATCACAATGAATTGCTGATTTATTAAAACCTAATTTTTTTCTTGTATTTTCGTTTAAATCCAAAACATTTCCATTATATGTGCTATCGTATGCAGACCCAATTGCAATATGAGTATTACCAAATTTCCCCCCAACATTTTCATCAAAAAGAGTCTCTGCCATAAAACTAGTTATTTTAGAAAATCTTGAGTCAGTTAAAGAAAATTCTCCTATTTTATTAGCATTTTCAACAGAAATTAATTCTTTTAAAATATTTTCATTTTTAGTTGCACTAGCATTTACAATTACACCATCTTTAAATTCAAATTTTATCCCTTCTATTAAATTTCCATACCTATACAAAGGTTCACTAAATTCAATATATCCATTTGTTCCTCTCCAATCAGGCGATGTAAAAATTTCAAAAGAAGGAATATTGCACCCATCGCATCCAACCCATTTTCTCTTTTCTCCAAGACGTAACCATAAATCAATTTTTTCAGATTTAACATGTATTTTATCAATTGGTAATGAATCTAACTTTTTTATGGTTGTTTTGACTTGATTTTGAATACTTTTCCACTTTTCAATTGGATTCTCATCATTTAAATAACATGCATCAATGACTTTATCCCAATATTCTTTTAAATTCATTTTAGCTTCCTTAGCTTTTGCCAGAGTAGGATATAAACACAAGGTCCAAGAATACATTCCTTTATTTTCTTTCTCATCTATCCACTGTCTATAAGGTAAGACTGATTTTTGTTTTAGCATAATCTTTTTAGGATCAATGTTTGCTAATTCTTTTGGATTTTTATCCGCTAGAATCATTATATTATGGTTTATTTCATCAGCCCTCCCTTTCAAAAGTTTGGCAGGAAAATAAGAAATTTGTTCATCATTCCCATAATTATAAATTTCAGTAGCCAAATCGTCAGGAATAAAATTCACAATAGGGTGGCTTCCATTTTTCAAAACTTCTCTATAGATAAATTTTAGAATTGGTTTAGCACATTCTGGAACGCTAATAAGGACAACTTCGTTCTTTTTAATTCCTTCTCCATTATTCAAACCAAAATTAACTAATAGTTTAGCATATTTTTCTAAAATTATATCATTTGGTACGTAAACATAATCCATAGAAATATCAAAATAATTGCCTATAAAAAGATTTCTAAGTTACACTAGCTTAATTTCTTCAATTTTTCAATTTCTTCATTAAATATTTTAACTTCATCCAAAGTGTTATACAAATAGAAACTGGCTCTTACACTGCCATCAATATTATTAGAATTATACCATGGGTGCACACAATGTCTTCCGCTCCTTACCATTATATTTTTACCGTAATTTAATATATGCGCAACCTCGTGATGAGTAACTTTAGGAATATTAAAATTAAATATTCCTCTTTCACCACTATAACCAATTAACTCTAATCCATCTGCATTAACAGATTTAACTAATTTAACTTCATGCTCATGAATATTATTCAAACCAACCTTTTGTAAATATTTAACAGCTGCACCTAATCCAATTATACCAGAATAATTTTGTAAACCCGCTTCAAACTTAGCTGGCAAAGGTTCAGGAACAAAATTAGTATAAGTACTATCAATAACAGTTTCACCACCAACTAAAAACTGTTTCATTTCATCAAGTAATTCTTCTTTTCCATAAAAAACTCCAGTTCCAGTTGGGCCTAACATTTTATGCCCAGAAAAACTAATAAAATCGACATCTAATTTTTTAACATCTATTTCTTGGTGTGGAACTGTTTGTGCAGCATCAAAATGAACTTTAACATTATTTTCATGCGCAATTTTAATTATTTCTTTTGCAGGTAAATTATATCCATCAACATTACTAGTTAAAACAAAACTTATCAAATCATAATCCTTAATTCCTTTATTAAATTTCTCTAAATTAAACGTAAAATCTTGATTACTTTTTATAACTCCATACTTAAACTTTCTCCAAGGCAGAGAATTAGAATTGTGTTCTTTATCAGTCAACAAAACTTTTTTAAAATTCAAAGAGTTTGCCAATAGATTAATAGATTCAGTAGTATTCTTTGTAAATATTATTTCTTTAGAATTCCTAGCATTAATAAATTTTTTAACTAATTCTCTTGCATCCGCAATTTCTCCTTCTAATTTTATACCAAGTCTATGAACACTTCTGCCTGCACAAGCAGGATACTCATTATAATATTCATTCATTTTTTCAATAACTTGCACAGGTTTTAGCGACATACACGCAGAATCAAAATAAATTACTTTCTTGCTTAATACAGGAAAATCTTCTCTTATTTTATCAACATTCATAATCTTAGAATAAATTATTGATTAATAAATATTTCTAAACTAAAATCATTTATCCACAAGTCGCGCAACTACAATTTTCCCCACAAATTTCACAAGTTCCATTCCCACAAACAGGGTCTCCACAAGTTACTAAACTAGGATCACTTCCACCATCAGGAACAAATAAACAAGTTTCATCAGAATTTAATCCATTACAATTATCATAAACTATTAAATTATAAACAGCTTGTCCAGTAAAGAATAAACTAACGAAAAACATTATCACGAATATCCAAGATATTACTTCAAAATTTTTATGCAATAATCTAGCTGCAGTTGGAGATTTAGTCATTAATTTACCAACTAGCTTACCTTTTATTCTCGCATCTAATCCAGACTGACATTTTCTAAGAGTTACTCTTCTAAAAACACAATCAAATGATTCCTTAGCTAAAGGCCTATATCTAGCTGAAAATATAGACAATATACCAAAAACAACCATAGCAATTATACAAATCATTAAATTAAAAAATAAATTATCACTATAAAAACATTTCGAAAGACAAGTTTTAAATATTTTACTAAGTTCCAACTTCTATGACTAAAGAATCTGGATTAATGTTGGAAGAAGTTATAGCAAAACTTAGAGAAGCTCCTATAAATTCCTGGATTTATAGACGTAATCGTAAAGAAAGAAAAAGATCCAAGCATGAAGGGTATCAAATTTTAATAGAAGGCACAGAGTATAAATTTGAAACAGTTGTAAACCCAACATCAGTACTGCCTCAATATATTATAATGGCAAGAATTGAAAGCTCAACAGGTTTCAAAAGAGGGAATTACACTACTTTATTTTCCTCAGAAAAAGAAAACTATGAATCATTTCAAATGATGAAAGATTTCTATGAATATTTACATGAAGAAAGAATTAAAAATAAAAGGTTAGATAGAAAAATTTAATTTAACAAAACTATTAAATACTAAAAACAAATCTAAATTTTAATGATATCTCCAGTTGCACTTCAAGTATTAGGACTACAAATAAAATGGTATGGAATTATAATGGCCATAGGTTTTATTTTAGGCCTATTCATTTCAATTAAACTAGCAAAAAAACGTAATATTTCTAAAGAAACAATTGAAGACCTCTTTATTTATTTAATACCAGGTTCAATAATTGGCGCAAGATTAGCAGCAGTTATATTAGACTATAATTACTATATAACTAAACCATTAGAAATATTTGCAGTCTGGCATGGCGGAATGGCTTTTCACGGTGGATTAATTGGAGCAGTACTTGCAAGTTTATATTTTTGTAAAAAAAAGAATATTAAATTTTACGAAATAGCAGATATTATAGTAATACCTTTAGCTTTAGGTTTAACTTTAGGAAGAATTGGAAATTTTATTAATCAAGAGTTCTATGGAACTTTAACAAATTTACCTTGGGGAGTTTATTTTGATAATGTAGAAGGAAAAAGACACCCAACACAAATTTATGAAGCAATAAAAAACTTGTTTATATTTATAGTATTATTATTTTTATACAAATTTAAAAAATTAAAGAAAGGAATAATCTTCTGGTTATTTATTTCATTATATTCTTTACTAAGATTTTTGATAGAATTTACAAAAGATCAAACAAGATATTACAATTTAACTTACGGACAACTAATAAGCATTCCATTATTTATTCTTTCAATTTTTATGATTTATAAGATAGGAAAAAAGACTAACATTCCAAAAGATTTAAAAATACAACACCAGTAAACCAATTAATATTATACTCATGGGAGGGATAAATTTGGATAATATAACAAGTGCACCAGCACAACAGCCAATTATTCATCATAAAAAAACGAATAAATGGAAAGTTGCTACAGTTATTCTTGCAATCTTATTGATCGTAAGCGTAATAGGAAGTTCTTATGTTTCAATGATGGCTATTTCAGGAAACGCAGTAGCAAATAACGCAGTTGATTTTATTAACTCTGAATTGTTGCAAGGTCAAACAACAGCAACATTACAAACTGCTGAAAAAGACACAAGTCTTGGATTAATTAAAGCAACAATATTAGTTGAAGGACAACCAACACCAGTATACATTTCAAAAGATGGTAAAACTATGTTCTTAAACGCAATACCATTAACAGAAACTACAACAGATACTACAACAACTCCACAAACTTCACCACAACCGGTGGATGTTCCAAAATCAGATAAACCAGAAGTGGAATTATTTATAATGAGTCATTGTCCATATGGTACTCAAGCAGAAAAAGGAATATTACCAGTTGCAAAAGTTTTAGGTGACGATATTAATTTTAAAATTAAATTCGTATACTATGCAATGCACGGTGAAACAGAAGTTAAAGAACAATTAAATCAATATTGTATACAAAAAGAACAGAACGATAAATACTTAGATTATTTGTACTGTTTCTTAGATGCAGGCGATGGTGAAACATGTTTAGCAACCACAGATATAGATACAACTAAGTTAAAAACATGTACTGATGCAGCAGATGAAGAATTTGAAATAACAAAGAATTTCGAAGATCAAGCTTCATGGCTAAGCGGAAGATATCCATTATTTAACACAGATAAAGCTGACAATGAAAAATATCAAGTGGGTGGCTCACCAACTTTAGTAATTAATGGTAAAGTTGTAAGCTCAGCAAGAGATTCAGCTAGCTTGTTAAAAACAATATGTGGTGCATTCAATACAGAACCAGAAGCATGTACTCAAGAATTTTCAGCTACAGCTCCTGGCGCAGGATTTGGATGGGATACAACTTCGCAAAATAATGCCGCAATAGCTGGATGTGGAGTTTAAACTCCAACTTTTTTCTTTTTTTAGTTAATTTTATAAATAATCTAAATTCTAATTTTATATCCCGTCATAGCTCAACGGTAGAGCGTTCGGCTGTAGATATTGTTTGACTAGGTAAAAATACCATGGATGAAAAACGATCAGCCGTGCCCGGAAGGTTCCCGGTTCAAATCCGGGTGACGGGACCTTTTTTAATTAAATTTATAAACAAAACAACATTCTCCAAATTATGATAGTAGTAGATGTAGAAACAACAGGCACTGATGAAAAGAAAAATTCTATAGTAAGTATCGGTGCTTTAGATTTTTATCAACCAACAAATCAATTTTACCAAGAATGTAGAATCTGGCCAGGAGCAGAAATAAGTGATGAAGCATTAAAAGTAAATGGTTTCACGAGAGAACAAATTAATGATCCAACTAAACCATCTCAAAGAGAAACTTTAGAAAATTTTTTAGAATGGTTAAAATATATATCTGACATCACAATAATGGGAGAAAATCCGTTTTTTGATAAAGATTTTCTAAATGCATCCTTAGAAAGAGAAGGATTAGAATTTAGATTTGGTAGAAGAATAAGAGACTTACACACAACATGTTGTAATGCAATGAATCTAAATTTTCTTCCCATCCCGTTAAAAGATAGAACTTCAGATTTAAACACAGATAAAATATTAGCATATTGTGGATTACCAGTAAGAGAAGGTTATCACAACGCATTAGAAGACACAAGATTAGAAGCAGAAGCATTTTCAAGATTAGTTTATGGTAAACATTTACTAGATGGATTTAAAAAATACTCTGTTCCAAGTTGCCTAGTAAGAAAATAAACCAAAACATTTATAAATAAGTTACTTGCCCTAAAAAACTACAGGCAAACGGCTCTCTCTAAAAACTATGACTAGTCAATAAAAATTTCAATTTTCATAAACTTTTAGAGTGAACTATGCATGCCTTGGTAGTGTAGTGGTCTAGCATAAAGCCCTGTCGCGGCTTTGACCCGGGTTCAAAACAAATAAAATTGTGAAAGTCCCGGCCAAGGCGTACCTGTAAATGGACCGGTAGCTCAGCTTGGTAGAGCACTTGGCTTTTAACCAAGGGGTCGCGGGTTCAAAACAAATAAAATTGTGAAAGTCCCGTCCGGTCCACTAATCAAAAATAAAAAATGGCAACAGAAGAATTCGACATCAGAAAACACTTATTAGTGCCAGAACACATTAAACTTAAAGAAGAAGAAGCAAACAAAATTCTTGAGGTATTATTGTTGGAACGACTTCTCCAACTTCATCAACTATTCTTTGTAAATCTTTTTCTGCAAATCTATTAAATGAATGTATATTCGA